>CAIRWP010000191.1 GCA_903882335.1 uncultured Opitutia bacterium
CGCCCCAGACGACCCCGCGATCCCAGCACGCGGTCTCATCCGTCGCGACCACGTCATCGGCGATGACGTTAGCCGTGACGATCGCGATCAGCTCGTCGGCGCGGAGATGCGGGCACAGCAGGAGGAACGCGCCGTCGGCTTCCTTCGCGACGACCGTGTGCGCGAGCACCCGCCCCTTGCGGTTGAGCCAGAGCGCATCGGCCAGGACGACGCCGCGGAGGTCCGCCGTGCACTGCCCCTGCAGGAAAGCCGCCGCGTCCTCGCCGGTCACCCGGACGACCGCGGTGTCGACTGGGGCGTGGCGGCAGGACATCAGAGGATCGCCCAAAGCCGGGCGATGCCGTGCAGGACGAGGTTCGCGTAGAAAGCGGCCATCACGTCATCGAGCACGATGCCAAAACCGCCCGGCAACTTCTCCAGCGACTTGATGCCGAAAGGCTTCGTGATGTCGAAGAGCCGAAAGAGCAGGAAACCCAGCAGGATGAACAATAGGCCTGTCTTGGTCCCGCCGTGCATCGCCGCACCCATGGGATTGAACAGGTAGACCAGCGGCATGGCGACGAACTCATCCATGTTCACTTCCTGCGGGTCCTTCTTGCCGATGATGGCCGCGGCGACGCCGCAAAGCAGGATGCCCATCAATACGACGAGCGAGTCGAAGATGAGCTCGTGGTACCAACCTTTGTTATAGGCCAGACGCACCACCAAGGCCCACCAGAGCACCCCCGCGGCGGAACCCCACGTGCCGGGCGCCTTCAGCCGACCAAGCGGCCCGAGCGTGGCGAGCTGGACGATCACGAGGAGAGACCGGGGAGGTGTCGACGATGACGGACCAGGTAGTTGAGGCCCGAGACGACCGTCAAGGCCACGGAGAGCCAGAAAAGCCCCATGATGATGACTTCCCAGCGCTGGTGCCAGAGGGCGGAAAGTTTCCAGTGGGACTCATAGGCACGCAGCCCGATGAGGTGGCCGAGCGCAAGGATCTGGAGGAATGTCTTGATCTTGCCGAGCCGCTCAGCCTCGAGGACCTGACCCGAGGCCGCCGCCACGAGCCGGAGACCGGTGATAAGGAACTCGCGCATCAGGATGAGCACCACGCCGAACGCCGCCCAGAGCGTGGCGGCCGCCGTCGGCGCCACCAACTGACCTTGATCATCCCAACCACGCACGGGCAGGCAGTCCGTCGCCATCAGCGCGACCAGCAGGCCGAGGATGAAGATCTTGTCGACCAAGGCATCCATCAAGCGACCGAAGTCCGAGACCGCCCCCAGTTTGCGGGCGATCCACCCGTCGAAGATGTCCGTCAGGGCCGCGAAGATGAACAAGGCGAGGGCGGCGCTGGCCCAGACCCCCTGCCAATAGGTCCAAAGGGCGATCAGGAAGACCGCGGGGAGCCGGGCGGCCGTCAGGAGGTTGGGGAGTTGCCGGAGGAAACGCATGCGGGCTTGCGGAAAGGATGTTCTCGACCGAGAGTACGCCGCAACAGGAAAACGATGTCCCGTCCCCTCCGCATCGCCGTCTACCCCGGCACCTTCGACCCAATCACGCTCGGGCACCTCGACGTGCTGCGCCGGGCCTCGCGACTCTTCGACCGCGTCATCGTCGCGGTGGCGCCGAGTGACTCGAAGCGTCCTTGGTTCCCCCTCGCGGAACGTCTGACCATGGCGAAGGAGGCCTCAAAGGGCATCCGCAACGTGCAGGTGCTCACGCTCGACGGCCTCACGGTCGAGTTCGCCCATCGCCACAAGGCCGCCGCCCTGATCCGCGGTCTCCGTAAATTCAGCGATTTCGAGTTCGAATTCGACCTCGCCCACGCCAACCGGCTCATGGCGCCCGAGATTGAGACGGTCATCCTCATGCCCAGCCAGGACCAGTTCGTGACCTCCTCGAGCTTCGTGAAGGACATCGCCCGCCACAAGCTGAGCCAGGCCGCCGCCTTCGTGCCGCGCTGCGTCCTGCCCCGCCTGCGCCGGAAACTGGCGGAAAAGGCCTGAAAGTCCCCGCCTCCGCTGTTGACCGTGGGGGGCAGTTCTATTTGCTCCGCCTTTCCCCCTCGCCCATCGGGCCCCGGGGACCCTCCGACTTCTACCAAACATGGACATCAAAATCCAAGAGACCAACCCGACCCGCCGCTCCGTCACCGTGACGATCCCCGCCGCGACGGTCGCCGCCGCCGACAAGGAAGTCGTCAAGGGCTTCTGCCGTGAAGCCGCCCTCCCAGGCTTCCGCCCGGGCAAGGCCCCCGAGGCCGTCGTCCGCCAGAAGTACGGCAAGAACATCGCCGACGAGGTCAGCCAGCGCCTTCTGTCCGACGGCTACAAGCGCATCCTCGAGGAGAAGTCCCTAACCGTCTACACCATCGCCGACGTCCAGAAGGACGACACGATCCCGGCCGGCGCCGACGTGGTCATCCGCTACGAGGTCGACGTGATCCCCGAGTTCAAGACTCCTGACTGGAAGGCCGTCAAGGTCCCGGCTGAGACCATCAGTGTCGCCGACGCCGACGTCGAGGAGTTCATCGCCAAGCTCCGCGAGCAGCGCTCCCGCTACGAGCAGACCGAGGAGGTCGCCGCCAAGGGCGACTACGTCCGCATCGCCTACGCCGGCACCATCGGCGGCAAGGCCATCGCCGACCTCGACGCCGAGGCCAAGGCCTACGGCTCCGCCGAGTCCACCTGGGAGGAAGCCGGCGCCACCGGCGAAATCGTCGCCGTGCCCGCCATCGCCCAGGCCGTGATCGGCCTCAAGGCCGGCGACGCCACCAAGGCCACCTACACCTTCCCGGCCACCCATGAGCGCGAGGCCCTCCGCGGCCAGACCGCCGAGTACGCCGTCACCGCCAGCGAGGTCCGCCGCAAGACCGTCCCCGCCCTCGACGAGACCTTCTTCAAGTCCATCGGCGTGAAGGACGAGGCCGAGCTCCGCGAGCAGGTCCGCAAGGGCGTCGAAGGCCAGAAGCAGCAGGCCGCCGCCACCGCCCGCCGCGAGAAGGCCGTCGAAGCCCTCCTGGCCGGCCTCGACTTCGCCCTCCCCGACTCCGCCGTCGACTCCGTCGCCTCCGGCCTCTTCTACGAGTACGCCCAGCTCCGCATGCGCAACGGCGCCAAGCCCGAGCAGCTCGAGACCCAGCGCGACGAAATCCTCGCCGAGGCCCGCAAGGCCGCCACCGTCAAGGTCCGCGCTCAGGTCGTCCTCGGCCGCATCGCCAAGGACGAGAAGCTCGAACTCTCCCGCGAGGAGGTCGGCACCGCCCTCATGAGCGCGTCCTACGCCTCCCAGACCCCGCCCGAGAAGCTGGTCAAGGACCGCGCCCGGGTCGACGAGATCCGCCGCGACGCCCTGCTGAACAAGGCCCTGGACCTCGTCCTCGGCGATTCGCCGGCCAAGGTTGAGAAAGCCTGAGTCCCGGGCATAGTACCCGTCAAACCCACCTCCTACCCATGTCCTACATCATCCCCAACGTAGTCGAACGCGATGCCCGCGGGGAGCGCGCGTGGGACATCTACAGCCGCCTCCTGAAGGATCGCATCATCTTCCTCGGAGCGCCCATCTACGACGAGGTCGCCAACGCGATCATCGCGCAGCTGCTCTTCCTGCAGATGGAGGACCCGAAGAAGGACATCTCGATCTATATCAACTCGCCCGGCGGCTCGATCACCGCGGGCATGGCGATCTACGACACGATGAACTTCCTCACCTGCGAGGTGAACACCTACTGCGTCGGCCTCTCCGCCAGCATGGCTACGGTGCTCCTCGCGGCCGGGACCAAGGGCAAGCGTTACGCGCTCCCCAATTCCCGCATCATGATCCACCAGCCGAGCGGCGGCGCCACCGGTCAGACGTCGGACATCTCGATCGCGGCGAAGGAAATCCTCCGCTGGCGCGACACGCTCAACCACGTCCTCGCCAAGCACAGCGGGAAGACGGCCGAGGACCTGCAGCGCGACTCCGACCGCGACTTCTACATGACGGCCGAGCAGGCCCAGGCCTACGGCCTCGTCGACCACGTCGTCCAGCCCAAGCCGGGCCGCGCCTGATCCCATGGCCGGCGACCGGGCGGAGACCTGTTCCTTCTGCGGCAAGCCGGCCGCCAACGCCGGCAAGCTCATTGCGGGCCCCGGCGGCGTCGGTATCTGCGACGCCTGCGTGGGCACGTGCGGACGGCTGCTCGAGCGCGAACGCGCCAAGGACGGCAAGCCCGCGCCCGCCGCGAGCACGACCGGCGGACCCGCCCTGCAGGAAGCCCCGAAGACCCCCCCGCTCGCCCCGGTCAAGCTGATCGCCCCGACGCAGCTCCGCGTCGAGCTCGACGCCCACGTCATCGGCCAGGACCACGCAAAGAAGGTCCTCTCCGTCGCCGTCCACAACCACTACAAGCGCCTCAATGACCGGCTCCGCAAGGCGACCGCGGCCGAGGCCGGCGACCTCGCCGACGTCGAGCTCGACAAGAGCAACGTCCTGCTGATCGGCCCGACGGGCACCGGGAAGACCCTGCTCGCGAAATCGCTGGCCCGCATGCTCGACGTGCCCTTCGCCATCGCCGACGCCACCACGCTAACCGAGGCCGGCTACGTGGGCGACGACGTCGAGAACGTCATCCTCCGCCTGCTCCAGGCCGCCGACATGGACGTCGCGCGCGCCGAGCGCGGCATCATCTTCATCGACGAGATCGACAAGATCGGCCGTAAGTCCGACTCCGCCTCGATCACCCGCGACGTGTCCGGCGAGGGCGTGCAGCAGGCCCTGCTCAAGCTGCTCGAGGGCACCGTCTGCAACGTGCCGCCCGCCGGCGGCCGCAAGCACCCGGAGCAGCAGTGCATCCGCGTCGACACGGCCGACATCCTCTTCATCTGCGGCGGCGCCTTCGTCGGGCTCGAACGCCTGATCGCCAAGCGCGCCGGCTCCAAGTCGCTCGGCTTCGTGCCCGCCCAGAGTGAGGCCGCCAAGCTCAGCGCCGAGGAGATCGTCAAAGGCCTCCAGCCCGAGGACCTCTTCGCGTTCGGCATGATCCCCGAGTTCGTCGGCCGCCTGCCGGTCATCTCCGTGCTCGAGCCGCTCGACCGCGAGGCGCTCATCCGCATCCTCACCGAGCCGCGCAACGCCGCGACGAAGCAATACCGTAAGCTCTTCGCCCTCTCGGGCATGACCCTCGAGTTCACCCGCGAGGCCCTCGAGGCCGCGGCCGAAAAGGCCCTGGCCCTCGGCACCGGCGCCCGCGGCCTGCGCAGCGTGCTCGAGAACGTGCTGCTCGAGACGATGTACACCCTGCCCACCGCCGCGACCGGCTCGAAGTTCACGGTCACGCCCGAGGCGATCCGCGGCGAGCAACCGGTCACGGTCGCTGCGCCCAAGAAGAAAGCTTCCTGACCCCATGATCGTCTACCCGGCCATCGATATCCGCGGCGGTCGCTGTGTCCGCCTTAGCCAAGGCCGCGACGACGCCCGCACCGACTATTACAAGGACCCGGTCGAGCCGGCGATCCAGTTCGCCCAAGCCGGCGCGGAGTGGATCCATGTCGTCGACCTCGACGGCGCGTTCGGCGGGGCTCCGCTCAACCTGCCGACGTTGCAGCGCATCGCTGCACTCGGGCCCAAGGTGCAGTTCGGCGGCGGCATGCGCGACCGCGCCATCGCCGAGGCCGCCTACGCCGCCGGCGCCAGCCGCATCGTGATCGGCACCCGCGCCGCGACCGACCCAGCCTTCCTGCGGGAGATGGCCAAGGCCCATGGCCCGCGCCTCGCGGTCGGCATCGACGCCAAGGACGGCCTCGTCGCCGTCAAAGGCTGGACCGCCGTCACCGCCCTTCAGGCCACCGACTTCGCCAAGGAAGCCGGCGAACTCGGGGTCTCGACCGTCATCTACACGGATATCGCCACCGACGGCATGCTCACGGGCCCGAACTGGAAATCCCTCGAGACGGTCCTCCAGGCCTGCCCCTGCGGCGTGATCGCCTCCGGCGGGGTCGCCGGCACGGAAGACGTCGCCCGCCTCGCCCAGATGTCCCGGGCCTACCCGAACCTCGTCGGCGCCATCGTCGGCAAGGCCCTCTACGAAGGTCGTTGTGACGTCGCCGGCCTGCTCCAGGCCTGCCGCTGACAGAAAGCCGGCCAAAACCGCCATTTTTGGCCTGTTTCAAGGGGTCCGTTAGCGTGCACAGGCTTGCCAACGCCCCCCTCGTTCGCAACATCGACCTCCCTATGGCTACGATTCGCCCCCTCCTCGCCTTCCTCGCGCTCGGCACGTCCCTCCTCGCGGCCGATGCCCCCGCTGCCGGCGCGCTGACCGCCGCCGACGTGATCGCCAAAGCCCAAGCCGCCGTGGTCAAGAGCCCCGACGCCCTGCGCAAGATCAAGAGCCTGCACCTCGAGGCCAAGATCACCGACGCCGAGGGCAAGGGCGCCGGCTCCGTCATCATCCAGGTCGCCACCCCCTTCAAGCGCCGCGAGTTCGCCTACAACGCCAACCACTCCGTCGAGACCATCACCTGCGCGAACGGCCTCGAAGGCTGGACCAAGAGCTCCGAACTCGTCACCGGCGGACGCTCCCAGCTGGGCGTCATGCGCTTCGAAGCCGTGAGCACGCTGAAGGACATGGCCACCGATGAGCTCGCCTTCTACGCGGCCCCCACTGCCGGCGCCGGTAAGGTCGAGTACAAGGGCGAGGCCGAGGTCAACGGCCACAAGGTGCACAGCGTCGAGTACGGCTACCGCGGCGGCTTTAAGGTCACCCGCCACTTCGACGCCAAGGATTTCCATCTCGTGGCCTCCGACATGGCCGGCCAGGGCGGCAAGCTCCAGCGCCAGGTCGTCGACGAGAACACCTGGGTCGAAGGCGTGTCCTTCACCAAGAAAGAGACCATCCTGCTGGACGGCAAGAAGGTCAGCTCCGTGGAATACACCCAGGTGGTCGTGAACCACGAGGTGCCCGACGCCGCCTTCGCCTTCCCCCAGCGCTGAGCCGATGCCGGTCCTGCGGGCCAGCGACAAGGGTTTCGAGGCCCGCCTGCGCGCCTTCATCGGCAACGGCGAGGCCGCCGAGGACGTCCGCGCCGCCGTGACCGCGATCGTCGCCGACGTGAAGCGCCGCGGTGACGCTGCCGTGCTTTACCACACGGCGAAGTTCGACCACGCGAAGCTCAACGTCCGCCAACTACGGGTGCCCGCCGCCCAGATCGAGCAGGCCGCCGCCCGCCTCGACCCGGCCAAGCGCAAGGCCTTCGCCGAGGCCGCGAAGTGCATCGAGGATTTCCACCGCCGGACCCTGCCTAAAGGCTGGACCGCGAAGAACCCGCACGGCGCGACCGTCGGCGAACGCTACCATGCGATCCGCCGCTGCGGCCTCTACATCCCGGGTGGCCAGGTGCCGCTCGTGTCCACCGCGCTGATGACCGCCCTGCCCGCGAAGGTCGCCGGCGTGCCCGAGCTGTGCGCCTGCACGCCGCCCCAGGCGGACGGCAAGGTCAACCCCGACATCCTCGCGGCCCTCCACCTCGCCGGCGTCAAGGAAGTCTACGCGGTGGGCGGGGTCCAGGCCATCGCGGCCCTCGCCTTCGGCACCGACAGCATCCGCGCCGTCGACAAGGTCTTCGGGCCCGGCAACGCCTACGTCACCGAGGCCAAGCGCCAGCTCTTCGGCATCGTCGGGGTCGACCTCCTCCCCGGCCCCAGCGAGGTGATGATTATCGCCGACCGCACAGCCAAGCCGGCCTGGGTCGCGGCCGACCTCTGCGCCCAGGCCGAGCACGGCTCGGGCAAGGAGAAACTCTACCTCGTCGCCGACTCCGTCGAACTCGTCGAGCGCTGCCTGTCCGAGGCCCGCGCGCAGGCGAGCCGCCTCACGCACGGCGACAAGATCCGCCTCGCCCTGGACCGCATGATCTGCGCCGTCGTCGTCGACCGGATCGAGGACGCCGCCGAGGTCGCGAACCTAGTCGCCCCGGAACACCTCGAACTGATGGTCGCGAAGTCCAAGCTCAACGGCTTGTCCGCCCGCATCACCACCGCCGGCGCCCTGCTGCTCGGGCATGAGACCCCGACGGTGCTGGGCGACTTCACCGCCGGCCCGAGCCACACCCTGCCGACCGGCGGGACCGGCCGTTTCTTCAGCGGCCTGCGCGTGGCCGACTTCCTCCGCCGGACCAGCCTGGTGCGCTACGACGCGGCCTCGCTGCGCAAGGCGGCCTCCGTGGTCGACGCGTTCGCCCGCATGGAGCGCCTCGACGCCCATGGTCGTTCGCTGACGGTGCGCCTCGACCCGAAGGCCTAGCCGACAACGAGCAGGCTGACCTGCGGCCGGCACCAGAAGCGCACGCCGTAAAGGTTGCCGACCCCGCGGGTGATGTGGATCAACCGACCTTCCCGTTCGCGAAGGCCTTCGAGGTGGGAGGTGTCGCTCACCGGCGCCAGCCATTCCGCCAGTCCGGGCACGCCGACCTGGCCACCGTGGGTGTGCCCGCAGAGCATGAGGTCCCAATGGTAGGGCATCGTCGCGATGCGCGCATCGGGGTTGTGATTCAATAGCAGGTGGGCGAGCGGCTCCCGGCCGGGACCACGGCGCGGCGTCAGGCAGCGGGCCGGATGGTTCTGCTTCGTCCACAGGTCACCGAGCCCCGAGACCTTCAGCCGGCCGCCGCGCACCGCGACCTCCCGCGTCTCGTTCACCAGCACGTCGACCTGAGCGGCGCGCAGCAAGCCCATCACCGCGGCGGTGCGGGCGACTTCGCCGATCGGACCGTCCGCCACGATGGCGTCGTGATTGCCCAGGCAGGCGAAGGTCGGGGCGGCGGCGCTCAGCCGGCGCAGGACCGCGGCGTAGGCCGCGGCCTCGCGGAGGCGACCCGTGATGTAATCGCCGGTCAACGCGACGAGGTCGGGCCGTTGCGCCAGCCCGAGTTCGACGGCCTGCTCGATGTGCCCGAGCGAGACGTGCGGACCAAGATGCAGGTCGGAGAGGTGCAGGATGCGCAGCCCGGAGGGCGCGGGGAAAAGCGCGCGGTCGAGCGGGACTTCCGCGAGCTCGAACCAGGTGGGTTCAGCATACCGCGCGTAGGCGGCCGCGGACAGCCCCACCCCGCCCGCCGCCAAGGCCGCCAGGAACGCCCGGCGGGTCGGACGAGCACCGGACGAGGAGGGCGCGGCCATAGGCAGGTCAGTCGTACAAGGCGCGCAGCACCGCGGCATGCAGGTTCGGCGCGGCGGCGATGACGTTGCCGCCGGCGAGCGCGTCGCCGCCCCGCCAATCCGTGACCACGGCGCCGGCGCCGCGCAGGATCGGCAGCACGGGGATCAGGTCCCACGGGTTCATGACCGGATCGGCCACCACGTGCGCGCGGCCGCTGGCCACGAGCAGGTGGCCGTAACCATCGCCCCAGGTACGCGTGTGCGCGACGGAGTCGGCCAGACGAGGCCAGCGGGCGCCCCGGTGCAGGCGCCGGACGTTGTCGAAGTCGGTCGAGACGACGACGGCCTCGGCCAGCGGGACCTCGGCGACGCGGACGACGCGGCCGTTGAGGCGCGTGACTTGGTTATCGCCGATGATACGTTCGCGGAGGATGGGCTGGTCGATGAGGCCGAGGATGGGCGCGCCGCGGTGGCGCAGGCCGATGAGCGTGACGTAGAGCGGCACGCGCGAGAGGAAGGACTTGGTCCCGTCGATCGGATCCAGCACCCAGCAGAACTCGGCGTCGGCGTTCTCCGGCCCGAACTCCTCGCCGAGGATGCCATGACCGGGGTAGGCGCGCTTGATGGCCGCGCGCATGATCCGCTCGGCCTCCTTGTCGGCCACCGTCACCGGCGTACCGTCGGGCTTGATCTCGATCTCCGTGTCGAGCCGGGCATGGGCCGCGGAGAGGACGCCGCGGGCGAGGTCGGCCAAGGACTCGGCAAAGTCCGTCAACTCCCGCTGGCTGGCTTCGTTCAGCATGTCCAAGGGGTAAGGCGGGAGCCCCCGGCCTCCAAGCGAAAAGGCGGAACGGCTTGATGCCGGGCCGGAAGCGGACGAAGGTGGACCATGCTTCCCCGCGGCCTTCTTTCTGGGCTCCTCCTCGGGGCCGCCGGCCTCGGGGCGAACCCCTGCCGCGTCGAGGTCATCGAGCGCGGTACCGATTGGCCCGTCCCCGGCGTCGAACTGCGTACCGTGCACGGCGCCCGCCTGGTCTCGGATAACGCGGGATTGATCGCGTTCGACCTGCCTGAGCTGATGGGCCGCGAAACCTGGGCGGAGGTCCGTGGCCACGGTTACGGCATGAAGCAGGATGGCTTCGGCTACGCCGGGGTCCGCTTCGTCCCACGCCCCGGCGCGACGGTCCGGATCGAGGTCGAGCGCACGCAACCGGCGCGGCGCCTCGGGCGCCTTACCGGTGCCGGCTTGTTCGCGGAGAGCCAGAAGCTGGGCGAGGAACTAGACTGGCCGGAAAGCGGCGTGCTGGGTTGCGACAGCGTGGTGACCGCGCGCTTCGCCGGGCAGCACTACTGGTTCTGGGGCGACACGAACCTCGCCCGCTACCCGCTGGGGATCTTCAACGTCTCCGCCGCCACCACCGCCGGTTTCACCCCGCCCGCCCGCCGCTGAAGGTGCGCTTCGATTATTTCCGGAACGCGGCCGGCGCGCCCCGCGGCGTGGCCGAGGTGCCCGGAGACGGCCCGACCTGGGTCTGGGGCGCGGCGACGGTACCCGATGCCCGGGGCCGCGAGCACCTCGTAGCCTCGGCGGTGAAAGTCCGGGGCAACATGGATGCCTACCGCTGGGACCTCGTCGAGTGGGATACCGCCGCGGCGAAATTCGCGCCGCTGCTGACCTTCTGGAAGAAGTCGGCCGAGGAACCCAAGCCGACCAAGGTACCCGATGGGCATGCGCTGAAGTGGACGGATGCGGCGGGCAAGGCCTGGCTACTCTTCTGTAACCCCTTCCCGACGATGCGCTGCCCGGCCACGTACGAGGCCTGGAAGGATCCCGCGACCTGGGAGGCGCTGACTCCCGACCGCCGGGTGCTGACGGCGGAGGGAAAACCGGTCGAAGCCCACGGCGGCGACCTCGCCTGGCACCCGTGGAGCCGCCGCTGGTTGCTCCTGTTCACCCAGAAAGGCGGTGCCTCCTCCTACCTCGGGGAGATCTGGCTGGCGACCGCGCCGAGCCCGACCGGGCCGTGGACGGAAGCCCGCAAGATCGCCACGCACGACCACTACACGTTCTATAACCCGGTCCTGCACGCGGAGTCGTTCCGCGATGATTCGCCGCTGATCCACTTCGAGGGCACTTACGTGACGACGTTCTCGGGCCACCGCGAGCCGACCCCGCGCTGGGACTACAACCAGGTGCTTTATCAGGTCGACCTGTCGACGCCGCCGTTCGGCGCTGGAAAATGACCCGTCTGCTTGACGCAGGCGCCGTGCCTCAGGATGGTGGGCCGATGGACGCCGCCACCCTCCGCCTGCTCGACGCCCGTCGTCACCCGGGACGGCGGCCGGTGATGCGGCAGAGCTGGGAGCACCTCTTCTTCCTGCACTGGCGCGTAGACCCGGCCGAGGTCGCCAAACTGCTGCCGGCCGGACTGACCGTGGATACCTTCGAGGGTCAGGCGTATCTTGGCGTCATCGGCTTCCGGATGAGCCAGGTGCGTCCCGTCGGCCTGCCCGCGCTGCCCTGGCTCTCCTTCTTCAACGAACTGAACGTGCGCGTCTACGTGCGCGACGCTTCGGGGGAACCGGGTGTCTGGTTCCTCTCCCTCGATTGCGACCGCTGGCCCGCGGTACGAATCGCCCGCGCGGGTTTCGGCCTGCCCTACCGCGACGCGAAGATGACGCACAAGCCCTTCGGCGATCGCTGGACGATGGACTGCCAGCGCGACGGGTACGCGCACTCGGCTCGCTACGCCTGGAAGGCGCTGACGCCGGCCACCCCCGCCAAGCCCGGCACGCTGCTCTTCCACCTCGCGGAGCGTTACAACTTCTTCTCGGTCCGGGGCGGTCGCCTCTGGCGCGGGCAGGTGCACCATGCCCCTTACGCGCTCAGCCTGGCGCAGCTGACCACTTGGAGCGAACAGCCGGTCGAGTGGGACGGCTTCCCGATCGCCGGCCGCGCGCCGGACCACGCCCATTGCTCCGTCGGCGTCGACGTCGAGGCCTTCGGCCTCGTCCCGGCCCATGCGTAGACGGCTCGCCGAGTACCGCCACGCGGTCTGGGACTGGAACGGCACGCTGCTGGACGATACGTGGCTCTGCTGCACCTCGCTCAACCTCCTGCTCGCCGAGGACGGCCGCCCGCGCGTGGACGCGGAGCGCTACCGCCGCATCTTCGAGTTCCCGGTGATCAAGGTCTACCAGGCGATCGGGTTCACGCCGGATGAGCCCTCGTTCCGCGCGATGTCCGTCCGCTTCATGGCGGCGTACGAGGCGCGCAAGCACGAGTGCGGCCTGCATCCCGGCGCCCTCGACCTGCTCGACGGCCTGAGCGCGCGAGGTACCACGCACTCGGTGCTCTCGGCCTACGAACGCACGCTGTTGGAGGCGACCCTCCGGCAATACGGACTCCGCGACCGGTTCCGCAAGGCCTGCGGCGGTGACGACATCCATGCGGGCAGCAAGGAAGCCCGGGCCCGGCGGCACCTCGACGACCTGGGCCTGGCCGCGGACGACGTGCTCTACGTGGGCGACACGGCGCACGACGCCGAGGCGGCCCGGGCGATGGGGGTCGACTGCGTTCTCGTCGCGCACGGGCATCAGCACCGCGACCGGCTTGAGGGGCTGGGTGTGCGCGTGGTCGATCACTTCGCGGAACTGCTGGCCGAGCTACCCGCCGCGACCTAGCCGTGCGGGCCGGACCAGGGCGTCAAACCCGCCCGCGGGAAGGGGTTTTGATTGCCCCAAGGCGGGCAAGGCCGTTCAAATACCCCATCCCCGACCCCGCCATGAGCTCCGAAGAAATCGACGACGTCAAGAAGGCCCAAGCCGAAGGTTTCGGCTCGAACGAGCAGATTTTCCCGCCCTCCGCCGACTTCGTGTCCAAGGCCCGCGTCAAGGGCATGGACGGCTACCAGGCCCTCTATCAGCGCTCCATCCAGGACCCGGATGGCTTCTGGGCCGACGAGGCCAAGGAGCTCGCCTGGTTCCAGCCGTGGACCAAGGTGGTCGACGAATCCAAGAAGCCGTTCTTCCGCTGGTTCGTGGACGGCAAGACCAACATCGCCTACAACTGTCTCGACGCCCAGGTCGCCAAGGGGCTCGGCGACAAGGTCGCCATCGTCTACGAAGGCGAACCCACCGTCGACGGCCTCGCCACCGAGGTCCGCCGGATCACCTACCGCCAGCTGCTCTCCGAGGTCAGCCGGTTCGCCAACGTCCTCCAGGGTATGGGCCTCAAGCGCGGCGACACCGTCGCGATCTACATGCCGATGGTGCCCGAGCTCGCGATGGCCGTCCTCGCCTGCGCGCGTCTCGGCCTCGTCCACTCCGTCGTTTTCGGCGGCTTCTCCGCCGAGTCCATCCGCGACCGCGTCAACGACGCTAAGTCCAAGGCCGTCATCACGATGGACGGCGGCTACCGCCGCGGGAAGTTCCTCCCGCTCAAGCAGACCGTCGACGAGGGCGTGAAGGACTGC
>CAIRWP010000192.1 GCA_903882335.1 uncultured Opitutia bacterium
CGCGCCCTCGGCGATCCATTGCCGGAGCTTCGCCACCTGCGCGGGCGTAAGCGGGTCGCCCTTCGGGGGCATCCTCTTGTCTTCGTCGGCGGAGGTCACCCGCTCGACGAGCGCGGACTTGGCGGGATCGCCGGCGACGAAGGCCGGGCCGGATTCGCCGCCTTTGAAGGCGTGCGAGCGGGCGTCGAGGCGCAGGTCCGCCTTCGCCTTCTTCGGGCCGTGACATTCCACGCAGCGCTCCTGCAGCAGGGGACGGATTTCGGCGTCGAAATCCACGGCCGCGCCCGCGCGCGTGGCGGCGAGCCAAAGGCAACAAAGGAGGATGGCGGTGCGGGCCATGGGGTGGGGACATTAAAGGCAGTCCGCCGCCTATTCCAAGCCGCTTGTCCGTCTCGGCTCAGGGTGCGCTCCGGCCGCGGGCCTTGCTCTGCTCCAGCAAGCCTTTGAGTTCCTGGACGATTTCAGGGCGTTCCAGGCAGAGATTGCGCCGTTCGCCGGGGTCGTTCCGCAGGTCGTACAGCTGTCCCGGGGCCGTCGGGGCGCTCTCGGGGAGGGCGTAGCGGGCGAGCTGACCTGGTCCGTAGCCGTTGCCGCCGGAGCCCTGGTGGTCGAGGTATTTCCAGTCGCCTTGGCGGATCGAGACCCCGGAGCGGAAATCCTGCTGCAGCGTGAAGGTTCGGCGCGGTCGGCCGTCCTCGGTACCGGTCAGCACGGGGAGGAAACTGAAGCTATCTTCCCCCGCGTCCTTGGGCAGGGTGACACCCAGCAAGGCGGCGCAGGTCGCGAGCAGGTCGCATTGCGAGACGGTCGCCGTCGCGACACCCGGGCGCACCTGGGCGGGCCAGCGCGCGATGAACGGTACGCGATGGCCACCTTCCCAGGCGTCACGCTTCATGCCGCGCCAAGGCGCCGCCGGGTCATGGTCATGGTCCGTCCGCATGTGCGCGACCGCCGTGGTCTCGGGGCCGTTGTCGCTGCTGAAGAGGATCAACGTGTTATCGGCGACGCCCAGCTGCTCGAGGGTCGTCAGCAGCTCGCCGACGACATGGTCCAGTTCGGCGATGAAGTCGCCGTGCGGGCCGGCTTGGGTCGCACCTTGGAAACGAGGGGCGGCGAAGGAGGGCAGGTGCGGGGCCTGCGTCGCATGGTACAGGAAGAACGGCTGGTCGGGCGCTCGCTTCACCTGCGCCTTCAACCACGCCCGGCTCCGCTCCAGGAAGACCAGGTCGACCTGTTCGTGATCGAAGCCTGGGGCGACCAGTCCGCGGCGGCAATCGTTCGCGTAAGGGTGCCGCGGCAGCTTCGCGGCGTCGAGCGGGGTCGTCGGCGGGACCGGCACGCGATCGTTCTCGATGTAGGCGTAGAGCCAGTCCGTCGTCGGGCAGCAGGCGGTGCCGAAGAAATGGTCGAAACCCCGGTGGATGGGCCCGTCGGTGATCGGCTTCGAGAAATCGACCATGCGGATGCGCGCCAGTTCCCGCTCCGGGCCCGGGACGTCGGCGGGAGGCTTCGTCTGGTGGATCGGCGTGCCGGCGGCGGTCTGGAAGGTGAGGCCGACGTGCCACTTGCCCACGGCGGCGGTGGCGTAGCCCTGGCGTCGCAGCATCTCGGGCAAGGTCAGCCGACCCGCCTCGATCAGGCTCGGTCCGCCGACTCCCGTGAAGACGCCGCCGCGGTAGCCGGTACGGAAACACATCCGTCCCGTGAGGAGGCTATAACGCGAGGGCGTGCAGACCGTCGCGGCGGAGTGCGCGTCCGTGAAGCGGAGACCTTCCCGGGCCAGTCGGTCGAGGTTCGGCGTGGGGATCTTCGATCGCGGGTTGTAGCAGCCGACATCGCCGTAGCCCAGGTCATCGGCCAGGATCACGACGATGTTGGGCCGACGCGGGGCGGGCGCGGCGGTCAGCGCCGCGGCCAGCAGGCCAGCGGTGAAGCTCAGGAATCGGCGGCTCACTTCGCGACGATCCAGATGTTGCGGTAATAGACCGGGTTACCGTGCTCCTGGAGCTGGAAGGGGCCCGGGGTGTCGGTGATCGTCTTGATTCCGCTGCTGGTGGTCGTGCGCGGCAGGGCAACGTCTTCCTGGATCAGGACGCCGTTGTGGCGGACGGTGATGCGGGCCGGGGCGGTCCGCTGGCCTTGGGCGTCGAAGCGCGCCGCGGTGAACTCGACGTCGTAGGTCTGCCACTGCAAGGGCGGGTAGCACAGGTTGAGCTTGGGCGCGGAGATGGTGTAGATGCCGCCGCACTCGTTGTTCTCGCCCTTGAGGCCGAAGCTGTCGAGGACCTGCACCTCGTAGCGGTCCTGGTGGTAGACGCCGCTGTTGGCGCGGCTCTGGCCGCGGGCGTAGGGCTTGAACGGCAGGAGGAACTCGAGGTGCAACGTGTAGTCGCGGAAAGCCTCCTTGGAGGTCGTCCCGCAACGCAGGAAGCCGCGTTCGTCGATCTTGCCGTCTTTCCAGGCGGAAGCATCCTTGCCGTCGAAGAGCACCTTGGCGCCGGCGGGCGGGGGCGCGCCTTCGGTCGGGCTGTGCCGCACGACGCGCTTGAACGCGAGAGGGTCGGCCCCGGGGCGCGTCACGGTCAGCGTACCGTCGGCCAGCGTGGCGCGGGCTTCGCCGGACTTCGGGGCGAAGGTGACCTTGGTGCCCTCCGCCTTGCCGTCCATCTCCACGCGTGGCGAGCGGTCCCAGCCGTCGCCGGCCAGACCGCCCGCGAAGAGGACCAGGCGATAC
>CAIRWP010000193.1 GCA_903882335.1 uncultured Opitutia bacterium
ACATCCAGCAGGGGGTCAGGCTACTACATCGTAGTCTGACCCCCACTCTTAGCGAGATGAAGCCAGACCCCATGCCTACGGCCGACCGGGACGGTCAGTCCTACCTAGTTAAGGACCAGCGTCCCTGATGGTCCGCGGCCGATCGGGACGGTCAGCCGTACTTCGATGCGACAGGGGCAGGGCGCCTTGGTCAGCCTCCACCCTTTATCTGGAAGAGTTAACCTTCTAACTTATCGAAGAGTTGCCGGAGCTCCGAGTAGGAGTCAGGCGGGGTGGGGTCGCCGGTCGAATCACCGGGGTTCAGGACGCCGCCGGCCGCGTGGTTTTGGCGGCCGTCGCGGGCGGCAAATTTCCAGGTTTCCCCATCCAAGATGTTCAGGTCGCCGCTGCGGAGGCCTTTCGCGACCAGGGCGGCGAGCCCCTTCCAGAATATCTCGGCGGCGGCCGGGGTGATCGGCTTCCGGAGATCCTCCGCGCGGCGGTATCCCCCGGACTGCACGCGGCAGTAGGTCATGGCGACGAAGTCGGCCGTCCGGGTGATGGTCTGATCTTCGGGTCCATGGTCGGCGAGCACGGCGGTACGCGAGGCGGAAGTGGGCATGGCTTTTCTATAAATTTGATATAAGTCATCGGCAAACGCTTTCTGCCCTCGGGGCTTTACTTGCCCATGGCGGGGCGTAGGTTCGGTCTCCCCCTATGGACCGGTCCGGCCGCCAACGACGTAACCATGATTACTGGGAGCAGGCGCAGAGCCTTGCCCCGTTGGATCATGCGTCCCGCGCGGAGGTGCTGGCCGCGGCGGCGAAGCCGGCGGAGGCCTACGCGGAGTTCGAGCTCAGCATGCGGGACGTCGCGGCCCGGTACGGCAACCCCAGCCCGCAACTGGAGCTGACGCGCCGCCGTTACATCGACTTCTGCTGGACCCAGCGGGACTACGGGCAGGTCGTCACGCTGGCGGCGGCCAACTTACGCTGCAAGGAGGCCAGGATCGGGAACCTGCACCCCTCCCTGCTGGCCCGCTTGAGCGATCTTTCGGCGGCCTGTTTCCACCTGGGGCGGCATCACGAGGGCGAGAACTACGCCCGGCAGATGCTGGCCATCGCGCTCATGCAGCCCAACCCCTGGAAGCATTGCGGCGACCATGCCCTGAGCCATATCGCGACCTTCGCGGCGGCCCGGGGCGACCACGTCCAAGCCGTCCACCTGCTCGAGCAGGCGTTGCAGTGGAACAAGCGGGACCCTTTCGCCGATCGGCAGGTCCGGGAAAAGTACGCGCTCAAGCTCGCGCAGTCGCTGGAGGCCTTGGGTCGGTTCCAGGAAGCCGGCGAGGTGCTCGTCCGTCACCAACCACCGAAGGAAGTCTTCGCCCAACGCGACCTCGTGGCGGTCTTCCGCTACTTCTGGCGGATGTTCAACCTTTCCTTCAGATACCGCGCCCCGGAGGATAAGGCCTTCGACGCCAACATCAAATACATGGCCGCCGCGCTACCCAGGGTCGGCCTGCGCAGCGACAACCGCACCCTTTATTTCCTGCATGAGATGATGAAGGCACGGTTGCTCAAGTTCCGCGGCCAGAAGACCGAGGCCAAGCAGGCCTATCAGGTGATCGTGTGGGATTTCCATGACGTGCATGCTTTGCCCGAGGGGATGTTCAGCTGGGCCTTGTCCGACCTCGCCGAGCTTTGGCATAGCCCCGATTGCCTTCCCGAAGAAGAAATCAACCTGAGCCAGGCGATCGCGTGCCTCGAAGAGGCGGGGTTGGCCCGCGGGCCCGATTACGCCCGGTTGCTCAACCGGCTGGGGCTCTGGCACTCCGGCCTGCGTGACCACGGGTGCGCGATCGCCTGTTACCGCCAGGCGCTGGCCGCCCTGACCGAGGGGGCCGAACCTCGGCTGGAAGCCACGCTGCAATGGAACCTCGGTACGAACGAGGCCGCCCAGCATGGCTTCGCGCAACTGGAAGCAGATCGCCTGGCTTGGCGGGCACTTTCGCCGGGCCAGCCAGCGCCCCCGGAACTCGCGCCGTTCGTGCGCCTGCAGGGCATCTTCCAGGCCGTCTACCGGCGCTACCTCCTCGCCCTAGGACCCCGGCATGCCGATACGGTCCGGACTTTAGATTTCATCCAAAAATCCCTTTCCTGAATCTCATGGCCACGTCCATCGAAAAGATCGCCGCTTTCCTGAAGGAGGAGGAGCTGCGCTTCTCCTACACCGAGGGCAACCATTTCCTACGCACGGGCTTCACCACCCAGAGGTACCGCGATGCCGACGGCGCCCAGTTGGTCCACCTCGTCATCACCGTCGAGGAGGACGGCAAGTTCATCAAGGTCGCGGCGCCGGCCGCCTACCGCTTCCATCACGACGGCACGTCCTTCCACAAGCTGGCCCTCTTCCAGACCCTGCTGCAGATCTGCCACATGACCAAGATGGTGCAGTTCGAGTACGATCCGGACGACGGGGAGATCCAGGCCATCGTGGAGTTCGCGCTGGAGGATTCCATGCTGACCCGCCAGCAGCTGATGCGCACGATCTATGCGCTGACCGACGCGCTCGAGGAATATCACGACGCCGTCCACGACGCCATCACCGGCGGCCTCCCGCTCGAGAAGCCCAGCGAGCTGCGGAAGAACTACGAGCGGTTCCTGCAGGAGCGCCGCGCCGAACGCCTCCGCCGGCTGGGGGCCACCGCCGCCGAAGCCGCCGACGACGACGCGCCGTCGCCCTGAGACCATCGCCATGGCCACCACGCTGACCAAGATCACCGAGTTCCTCAACCTAGGGGGGCTGGATTACGTCCATAAGGAGGGGAAGCAGCACCTGAGGCTACGCATGCCCACGCGCAAGTACGCGCCGCCGGGCGAGCGCGGCCACCACCTCGACCTGGTCATCGCGCTCGAGGAGGAGGGCAGCTACGTCAAGGTCATCGCGCCCGAGGTCTACCATTTCCCGGCCAGCGCCGGTTCCTTCCAGAAGCTCGCGCTGATGCAGTCGCTGCTGCAGATCAGCCTGATGTCCAAGATGGTGCAGTTCGAGTACGACGCCGAGGACGGCGAGATCCGGGCGATCATCGAGTTTCCCTTGGAGGACGCCGTGCTGACCAGCCGCCAGCTCATGCGGTGCATCCATGGGCTCGTGAAGGTCATGGAGCGGCACCATTCGACCATCCAGGACGCCATCAAGCATGGGCTGACCCCGGAAAGCCCCGCCGCGCTCCAAAAGGCTTACGAAAAGTACCTCGAGGAGCGCCGGGCCAAGCGGAAGCGAGATCTCTGGGGCGACGCCGGGGCGGGTTGAGCGCGCCGCTAGCCGTCGGGCCGGGGATGCTCCGCCCGAGTCATCTCTGGTTTTCTATGAGTAACCCCGATAACGGGGTCAGACCACCATAAGAGGGTCAGACCACCATATGGTAGTCTGACCCCCTGTCAGGATAACCCCACGATGTTCTGGGAGCCGACCCATGGCTAAGAAAGTGAAGTCGCTGATCCATCCAGCGTTACACGTTTATATGCGCACAGGCCCGACTGACCATTTCCCAAGCCAACCGATAACGGGGTCAGACTAC
>CAIRWP010000194.1 GCA_903882335.1 uncultured Opitutia bacterium
CTGCTTCGTCCCCGCGCTCTTCTACGCCAAGCGCTCGAGTGAAAGCACCTCCGAGTTCTTCGCCTCCGGCCGCTCGGTGCCGTGGTGGCTCGCCGGCCTTTCGATGGTCGCCACGACCTTCTCGTCCGACACCCCCAACTGGGTCACCGAGCAGGTCCGCAAGTACGGCGTCGCCGGCAACTGGCAGTGGTGGGCCTTCGTCCTCACGGGCGTCGCCACCGTCTTCTTCTTCGCCCGCCTCTGGCGCCGCTCCGGCGTCATGACCGACCTCGAGTTCTACGAGCACCGCTACTCGGGCACGGCCGCCTCCGTCGTCCGCGGCTTCCGCGCCATCTACCTCGGCCTGTTCTTCAACTGCTTCATCATGGGCATGGTGACCTTGGCCGCCTGCAAGATCGCCAACATCCTCTTCGGTATGCCCGCCTGGCAGACCATCGTCATTTGCGGCATCCTCAACGTCGTCTTCGCCGCCCACTCCGGCCTCTGGGGCGTGCTGGTCATCGACATGGTGCAGTTCTTCATCAAGATGACCGCCGTCTTCGCCGCCGCCTGGTTCTCGCTCGTCGAGGTCGGCAAGCGCCTCGCCGGCGACGCCAGCGCCTGGGCCGGCCTCAAGGCTCTCGTCGCCAAGCTTTCGACCCAGCAGGTCGTCACGACCCAAGGCGTCCCGGTCATGTCGGTCTCCGACGGCAAGGGCCAGCCGCTGCTGGACATGCTGCCGAACTTCACGATGTCGGAGCTCGCGCTCATGATCTTCATCCTGCCCATCGCCATCAGCTGGTGGGCCAACTGGTACCCGGGTGCCGAGCCCGGCGGCGGCTCGTACATCGCCCAGCGCATGCTCGCCTCCAAGTCCGAGAAGGATTCCCTCGGCGGCACGCTCTTCTTCAACATCGCGCACTACGTGCTGCGCCCGTGGCCGTGGATCATCACCGCGCTCTGCTCTATCATCGTCTACCCCGACCTCGCGGCGATCAAGGCGGTCTTCCCTAACGCCGACCCCGCGCTCATCGGCCACGACTCCGCCTTCCCGGCGATGCTGGTCTTCCTGCCCGTCGGGTTCGTCGGCCTGATGATCGGCGGCCTCATCGCGGCCAACTCCTCGACCATCCTCACGCACCTCAACTGGGGTTCCTCCTACCTCGTGCACGACTTTTACCGCCGCTTCATGAAGAAGGACGGCAGCGAGTCCCACTACGTCAACGTCGGCCGTCTCTCGACCGTCCTCCTCTACGTGGTCGCGGCGTTCCTCAGCCTCTACATGACCTCCGCCCAGCAGGCCTTCGAGATCCTGCTCTCGATCGGCGCCGGCACCGGCCTGCTCTACGTCGCCCGCTGGTTCTGGTGGCGCGTCTCCGCCTGGTGCGAGGTCGTCGCCATGGTCATGTCCCTCATCACCGCGGTGGCCGTGCCCCATTTCATGCCCACCGCGGACTTCGCGACCCGGACCATCGTACAGGTCGGCCTGACGACCCTGTCCTGGCTCATCACCGCCTACGTCGGCCCGCAGACCGACCGCGCGACCTTGATCTCCTTCTGTCAGAAGGTGAAGCCCGCCGGTCCGGGTTGGACGGATATCCGCGCCGAGGCCGGCATCAGCGACGCCGAAATCGCCTCGGAGAACCGTATCGGCTCGGCCTTCGTCGGCTGGATCGCCGGTTGCGCCCTCATCTGGGGTTCGCTCTTCGCCATCGGTAACTTCCTCTACGCCGCCGGCGACCCCACGCGCCTGACCATGGCGTGGATCCTCACCGGGGTTACCCTCGTGAGCGGCTACGTGCTCCTGCGCATCACCCGCCAGCTCTGGGCGGACAGCACCGCCTCCCAGGCCCGCGAGGACGCCCGCAACGCGGGCGGCTGAAGCTCCCCTCCAAC
>CAIRWP010000195.1 GCA_903882335.1 uncultured Opitutia bacterium
ATCTCACCAGAATCCGTTGACTTAAAGTAATCGCTCAAACACAGCCTTCGCATATCACTTTGACGGGGAAACTTAAATCGACATCGCTCAGTCTTTGCGTCTTCATGGTAAACAATCAAATCATTTCCTTCGCTTTGGCACCAAAAATAACCCCACTTCACCTTAGGGTGCATCCTACTCGCGAGTTCCCGCTTCATACGATCAAACACAGGTTCAACGTGAGTATCTAACCACTCATTGAATCCACGATTGTCCATTCCCTCGTGACGTTTGTACTGCCATTGTCCCCGAAAGAGTGCGACGTCCAGTTGCCGGTCGGACAGAACAACTACCCGGTCTACGTCTTCAGCGAGGGCGTGAAGCCCAAGGCGGGTAAGAAGATCGACGCCATCCTCGACGGCTACGAGCAGCTGAAGAACGGTCTCGCGGTGGCCGCCGGCAAGAAGGGCGACTTCACCATCGCCGAGGACAAGCGGGCGCCGATGCGCCCCAACGGTAGCTACCTGCTCGAGCAGGTGAAGGCGGGCCTCAAGGAGCGCTACGGCGTCGACTACGACGCCCCCAAGGCCTGGGCGGATGCGCAGGCCTCCGGTCCCGGCCAGGCGAGCCCCGCCGAGCTCTGCCGCCGCGTGGACTACGAGATGGGGGTCATCGCAGGCACGGGCTTCGTCGACTACTTCCTCATCGTCTGGGACTTCATCGACTGGAGCCGCCGCCAGGACATCCCGGTGGGGCCTGGCCGCGGCTCAGGCGCGGGCTCGATCGTGGCGTACTGCCTGAAGATCACCGACATCGACCCGATCCGCTTCGGCCTGCTGTTCGAGCGCTTCCTCAACCCCGAGCGCGTCTCGGCGCCTGACTTCGACATCGACTTCTGCATGCGCCGCCGCGACGAGGTCGTCGACTACGTCCGCCGGAAGTACGGGGCCGACCGCGTGGCCAACATCATCACCTTCGGCACCTTCGGGGCCAAGATGGTGGTGCGCGACCTGGCCCGCATCCGCGACCTGCCGTTCATCGAGACCAACCGCCTAGCGAAGCTCGTCCCGGACGACATCAACATCTCCCTCGACGACGCGCTCAAGAAGTCCCACGAGCTGCGCGAGGAGGTGAACGTCAACCCGCAGGCCGCCAGCATCATCGAGACGGGCCGCGTGATCGAGGGCATGGTGCGCAACAGCGGTAAGCACGCGTGCGGCATGATCATCGCCGACCGCCCCCTGACCGACATCATCCCGGTGACGATGCAGGAAGGTGACCTGACGACCCAGTACGCCAAGGACCCGGTCGAGAAGCTGGGCCTGCTGAAGATGGACTTCTTGGGCCTGAAGACGCTCACGGTCATCGACGACGCCCAGAAGCTCGTACGCAAGCACCGCGGCAAGCCGGACTTCGACATCGAGAAGGTGGGCTTCGACGACGCGGCGACGTTCGCCCTGCTCAATGAGGCCAAGACCATCGGCGTGTTCCAGCTCGAATCGGGCGGGATGCAGTCCCTCTGCCGCCAGTTCGGCATCTCCGTCATCGACGAGATCGTGGCGCTGATTGCGCTCTACCGCCCCGGCCCCATGCAGTTCATCCCGGACTACATCAAGGGCAAGAAGGACGCTAACCACGTCAAGTACGCGCACCCGCTCCTCGAGAAGGTGGCCAAGGAGACCTACGGCATCCTGGTCTACCAGGAGCAGGTGATGGAGGCCGCCCGCGTCATCGCCGGCTACACGCTCGGCGGCGCCGACATGCTCCGCCGCGCGATGGGCAAGAAGATCCGCGAGGAGATGGAGAAGCAACGCGACATCTTCGTGGCCGGCGCCAAGGCGACCAACGACATCGACAAGAAGAAGGCCGAGGAGATCTTCGCCACGCTGGAGAAGTTCGCCGAGTACGGCTTCAATAAGTCCCACTCCGCGGCCTACGCGATCCTCTCCTACCGTACCGCCTACCTGAAGGCCAACTACCCGGTCGAGTTCATGTCGGCCATCCTGACCTCCGAACAGGGTAACGCCGACAAGCTCGCGGAATTCGTGGCCGAGGTCGAGGCCCTAGGCATGCGGATGCTGGGGCCGGACGTGAACCAGTCCGACACCGACTTCACGCCCGTGGCCAAGGATAACGCGATCCGCTTCGGCCTCGGCGCCATCAAGGGCGTCGGCGAGATGGCCGCGCGCGCCATCGTGGCCGAACGCGAGAAGGCCGGCCCCTTCAAGGATTTCGGCGACTTCGTCGGCCGCATGGGGGACGCCGACCTCAACGCCCGTACACTGGACTGCCTGGCCCGCGCCGGTGCCTTCGACTTCACCAGCGAAGACCGCCGCCACCTCGTCGACTCGATCGAGTCGGTCCGGCGCCACTTCTCGACCGAGCGCAAGGAACGCGAACGCGGCCAGGGCAGCCTCTTCGACCTCCTCGGGGCCGAGGACGCCGGCGCCGCCCGCCCCTCCGACCTCATCCTCCGCAAGTCGGAGCCGATGCCAAAACTGGAGATGCTGAACAACGAGAAGCAGCTCCTCGGCTTCTACCTGAGCGGCCACCCGCTCGCCGACTACCATGGCCTCGACGAGGCGGTCGCGACCTTCGCGACGACGCCCGACCGTATCGAGCTCGACCGCAAGGAGCGCCACACGGTCCGGATCTGCGGGATCCTGGGCAACCTCGAGAAGAAGATCTCCAAGAAGGACAACCGCCCGTGGTGCCTCTTCACGGTCTCCTCCCGCAACGTGGCCGTCCCGGTGAGCATGTTCTCCGAGGCCTTCGACGCGGCCCTGGCGCTGCGCGACGGCGACCAGCCGCTCTTGGCCGACGGCGCGCACGTGATGGTCGACGCCCGCCTGAGCTACCGCGAGGAGCGCGGCGAGTGGAACATCAGCGCCCACAGCGTCCACCCGCTCCGCGGCGCCCCCGCCCTGATCAAGAAGATCCTCTTCGCGCTCAAGCCCGGTCCCGAGGCCGGACCGTTCATGGAGAAGCTTGTCGCCCACACCCGCAAGGTCGACGGCCCGACGATCGTCCAGGTCGGTTTCCTCCAGCCCGATGGGCGCGTGCTCGTGGCCGAGGCCGCCCGCGGCATGACCACGCGCTTCGACCCGGCCACCTACGGCGCCTTCGCGCGCGACCCGGCCTGCGCCGGCGTCCAGATCGACGCCGCCGCCCCGGCCCAGCCGCCGCAGCGCAAGTACGGCCCGCGCAGCTGAGCGACCTCAGCGCCCCAGGTCGGCCAGGATCGTGCGGACGATGACGTCGGCGAAGTGATCTTGGGAGAACGGCTTCGCCCGGTCCGAGCCCAGGAAGGCGCGGATCCGCTCCTGGTAGGCCCGATACTCGTCATCCCCGATCGCCCGGAGATGGGCCGCGAGTTCCGCCGGCGTCGCGAAGGCGCGCCCGTCGATGAAACAGTCCGTCGGGACGAGCTCGGCGATCTCGCGCGGTCCCACGTAGACCGGCACGCAGCCGGCGCGGAAGCAGTCGAAGAGCTTCTCGGTCACGTAGCCTTCCAGGTCACGGCAGTTCTCATGGGCGAGGCAGAAGCGGGCGCGGGTCAGCAGCTCGATCTTGTCGTCCACCGGGCCGCGCCAGGTGGCGTAGGGCGACTTCGCGGGCAGGAAGCGGGCGACGATTTTGCGGAACTGGTTGCGCGCGCGGCCCCAGCGCCCCGGTTGCGCCGCGGGTCGCTCCCAGCCCCGGCCGAAGAGATGGAAATCCGTCGGCGCGTGGCGCTCATACCAATCGAGGATCCGGACGCGGGCCTGGTACTGGTCGCGCGGGTCGACCACCGTGAGCGCCTTGTTGGAGGCGACAAGGACGCAGAAGAGCGGGCGTTTGTCCGGACCGTTCCAGCCCTCCGTCGCGAAATGGTTGGGATAGAGGAGCGGCACGGTCCGCGGGTCGTCGCGTAGCTCCCCGTCCCAAGCGAACCATTTCGCGTAACGGGCCAGCGCCTTGCGGTCACGGTTGATCGGGCGGATCAGCGGGTTCTCGTAAAGGTAGACGTAAGCCCGGGCCGAAGGATCCTGGCGACGGCAGTTGATGTGCAGTTCGAACTCGACCGGGCGGCCAGCGTTCACGTCCGGCGTGTTGAGCTCGATGCCTGCGGCCAGGAAGCGTTCGCGCAGCTTGGCGTAAGGCAGGTAGAATTCCCCGTTGTTCTCCCCGGCCCCGGCCGTGAACAGGCTGTTCTCCACGTAGTCGCGGTAATAGACGGTGGCGACTCTCATAAGCTCTGCGCGGACGTCAGTTGTTCGCTGAAGTGTGCGGCAGCGTAGAGGGGACGGGCGGCCGCCGCCGCGGCTCGCTTCTTGGCTGCGAGTTCGGCGGCCGGCATCTCGGCGAAGGCACGGATGGTGGCGGCGAGGGCCGGGATATCTCCGACCGGTTCGACCACGCGGCCGACCATCCCTTCGGCCCACGGGACCGAGGGCAGTCCGACCGGGTAGGCGACAACCGGGACGCCGCAGACCAACGCCTCGCCGACCATCATCGGCCCGTTGTCGTTGGTCGAGGGATTTACGAAGAAGTCGGCGGACTGGTAGGCCACCGCGATGGCGGCGTCACCCCGGCGGACGCCGAGCTCGGTGTAAGTCACATGCTTCCAGCCGGCACCCATCAGCCCAGTTTCGCCGAGCACGGCGACATGCAAGGCGATCCCTTGCGCGTCGAGCAGACGGAGCGCTTCGAGCAGGAGACCGAAGCCTTTGTAGGTCAGCGCGGGGTCGATGCCGCGGACGAGCAGGACGCGGGCGTCGGCCGGCAGTCCGAGCGCGGCGCGGGCACCCCGCGGATCTTCAACCGGGCGGAGCACGTCGAGGTCCAGCGGGATCGGGAAGACCTTCGACGGGAGTCCACCGGTGATCGCGCTCTCCCGGGCCTGGCGGGCCGACCATTCGGTCGGCGCCAGCAAGACCGCGCCAAGTTCTTTCCAGGTCTTCCGGCGATTGGCGGCTTGGCGAGATGAGACATCGTCTACGTCCTTCGAACCAATGAGCGGACAGGCGCCGCAGCCGGTCTGGTATTTCAGGCAGCCGAGGTTCGAATGACAACCGCCCGTGACGTGGGCCATGTCGACCTGCCAGAGGACCACGCGGGCGCCGAGGGCTTCGGCGATCCGCCGGATGGTATCGGCCGTCACGAACGCGCCGGCCCAGTGGACGACCACGAGATCCCACTTTTCGGCGCGAGCCCGGGCGGCGCGGATGATCGGCTCCGCCGGGAAATTCGCCTCGGCGTTGAAATCGTAGACGCCGACGGGCCGGAGGTGCAGACGGCGCAATTTCGCCCAGACCCGGCCGAGGCCCCAGACCAGCTTCTGCCACGGGCCGAGGAGACGCCGGGCGTCGACCATCGCAGGGACGTCCTGGCGCTGCTGCTTGATGACGTAGGCGACCGATGCGTGCCCCTGACCCAGCAGGGCGCGGTGGATGCGCACGAACCCGTCGGCGGCCCCGCCGCCGGCATCCATCTTTGATAAGTGCAGTATCTTCATCCCTGGCCAAGTGGATAGGGCCGCCCCGCCCCGCTGACGAACCAAAAGCAGGCCGCCAATCGCATTGAAAAACGTCGGGGGGCCGCAAGAATGCGGCGCGATGGCCCCGCTCATCTACGTGATCAACCTCGACCGCGACGCCGAGCGCATGGCCTCGATCCGCGCCAACCTCGAGGCGCTGGGCCTGGCCTTCGAGCGCCTGCCCGCCGTCATGGGCAAGGACGTGCCGGAATGGGAAAAGCTCGTCGACCTGCCGGCCTACGCCTGGCGCAACCGGCTGGACTCCCCGCGGGCTGGCGAAGTCGGGTGTTACCTGAGCCACCTCAAGGCGATGGAGACCTTCCTCCGGACTGACGCCCCGTGGTGCGTGATCCTCGAGGACGATGTCGAAGTCCTGCCCGCGTGCGCCGAAGTCCTCCGGTCCTTGGCCGAAAAAGACGACTGGGACCTCGTGAAACTCTTCAACTTCCACTCCGGGATGCCCGTGACGAAGCGGGCCCTCGCCGGCGGACACCGGCTCGTCGCGCACCTGACCCGCACGACCTCTTCCGCCGCCTACGCCGTCAACCGCCGGGCCGCCGAGAGCTTGCTGAAGTCCATGCGGCCGATCTCGGAGCAGGTCGACCATGCCTTGGACCGCCCTTGGGAGACCGGCTTGCGTACCCGCGGCATCCGCCCGATGCCCGTGGTCCTCGCACCCGTCGCGCACACGACCAGCACCATCGGCTATCAGGATAGGTCGCAAGCCCGGCGAACGCTCGGTAAGTCGTTGAAGCTCTTCCTCGCCCGCGCGAAGAAGGAAATCAGCCGTTTCGGCTATGGTCTGTTCGATGCGGTGAGGTAGTAGGTTAGTTGACCGGTTGACCAGTTGGCCCGTTGACCAGAATGATTTAGCTCAAAGGGAAACCGGAGACCGGAACATTGGCGGGGGCCTTAGGTAGGGAGGGCTCTCCGAGCCCGCCGATCGGACGGCTCGGAGAGCCGTCCCTACCTAAACTCACCTCTTGTCAACCGGCCAACCGATCAACCGGTCAACTAATCTTCGGCCTCTGGCCAACCGGCCAACTGATCAACGGGTCAACTCTTTGGCTTCGCTCAATCAAA
>CAIRWP010000196.1 GCA_903882335.1 uncultured Opitutia bacterium
CACAGGGCGACGTCCAGGATCTCCTTGAAAGCCTCCCGCGTGGCGTCGCCCTCGGCGTCCTCGGTCCAGAGCGAA
This sequence comes from uncultured Opitutia bacterium, assembly GCA_903882335.1. GTDB lineage: Bacteria > Verrucomicrobiota > Verrucomicrobiia > Opitutales > UBA953 > UBA953. The sequence goes on from CAIRWP010000196.1 coordinate 76, forward strand.
AAACGCGGCGGCTCGCCCGCGCCTTCCTCGACCTCGAGGCGCAGTCCGAGCACGAGCGTCCAGAGTTCGTCCTCATCATCGGCGCCATCGACCAGGGCGCGTACATGACCGCCCAGGTCCTCGGCGGCGATGTCGAGCTCCATGAAGCCGAGCGAGATGTCGCCCACCCACGGCGCGGAGTCGGTGAAATCGTAGAAGTCGTCCACGACCCCCACGCCCACGCACGTCCAGCCCTCGGCCTGCTCGCCCACCTTCGCGTCGATTCGCATCCGCGCAACCAAGCGGACCGACCGCCGTTTGGCGAGCCTCAGTTCGAGATGACGTAGAAACCTTGGGTGCGCAGCAGCTCGGCGAGGGCCTTCTCGCGCTTCTCCGGGTCGCCGTTGTTCCGCCGGGCGAGCGACCATGCGGCCTTGATTGTGTCGGCGGACACCACCACCCCGAAGTCGGGTTTCCACTCGTCGACCTTGATCAGCTGTTGGCCATGGTTCTTGACCCAACGGCTCGCCCGGTAGCCCTTCAGGTGGTTCTCGTAGCGCTTCCACGCCGCCAGCCGGGTCTGCCCTACATAGAAGACCGGCGCCTTCTTCCGGGCCAGCGGGTTGAGCTCGTCCAGTTTCGCCTGCCGCGACTTGGGGAGCCGGCCGAAAGCATCCAGCCGGACGACATAAAGGATGGAGCCCTTCAGATCCGCGGAGGGCTGGTGGCCGGTCGCGGCAGCGGGGTTACTGGAGCTGTCCGGGGTGAGGTCGGCGATCATGGGTGGCGGTGGTTGGGTCCTCCCATCATACCCGAGGTTTCGGTTTTCGCACCCCGCCGACGGGGGGTCGCCGGCCTTACCTACGGTAGATTTTAAATATTTCGGCTTGGCACCCCCCTCGAAACCTGGGCCGAGAGGTTTCTTATTTACCCTATCGCGGGTTGGCCTAGTGCTACCTCATGCGTTGCTTCCTGCCCCTCCTCCCGCTCCTGCTGCTCGTCGGCTGCGGCCAACCCAAGACCAAGGCCCCGCTGACCCAGGGCCTCCCCGTGTCGACCAACGTCTGGGCCCAGTTGTCGCTCGTCGCGGATAGCAAGCAGGCCAACAAGGCCAGCGCCGACTTCCTCCAAGGGCTCGAGGCGATGATTCAGGCCAACCCGGAAGCCCGGCGCAACCTCGCCAAGCTCACCGAGGCCCTCGGCGCGATCAAGGACGCCGGCCTCGGCGACCTCGCGAAAGGCGACCTCAAGTCCATCACCCTCGGCGCCACGCTGCCGAAGAACGCCGCGCTCATCGGCCCCTCGCCGGCCGACCTCCAGCTCGTCCTCATCCTCCGCGGTAACTTCAACCCGACGCGCCTCGCGGAGTTCGCCAAGAACAACAGCCTCAAGCAGACCGAGGTCGGCGGCGCTCCCACCTGGGCCCTCGTCGAGCTCATCGGCAAGATCGCCAAGGAGAAGCAGACCAGCCCGGACCCCTTCGGCTTCGGCCTCACCGCCGTCGATGAGCACACGCTCGTGATCGCCACCCCGACCGTACTCACCCACGCCGTCGCCGCGCTCCAGGGCAAGGAAGCCTCCTTCATCGCCCCGCGCCTCAATATCCTCGACGCTTACCAGGACTGGCAGCTCCTCGTGGTCTTCTCGGACCGCGACCTCATCGACAACGCCGCCGCCGAGAACTCCAAGGGCGAGCGCACGGCCCCGCTCGTGAAGGCCTACCTCGACGCCCTCCCCCACGACCACATCGTGGCCATCACCGGCCAGCGTGC
>CAIRWP010000197.1 GCA_903882335.1 uncultured Opitutia bacterium
CGAGCAGGCGGCGCGTGTAGGCCTCGCGGGGCGCGCCGAGGATCTCGGCCGGCGTCCCTTGTTCGACCACGCGGCCCTGGGACATGACCAGGATGTGGTCGCTGACATGCTCGATCACCGCGAGGTCATGGCCGATGAAGAGGTAGGTCAGGCCGAGCTTCGCCTGCAGGTCCTGCAGGAGGTTGACGACCTCGGCCTGGACGGAGACGTCGAGGGCCGAGACCGGCTCGTCGCAGATGATGAGCTCGGGTTGGACGGCGAGGGCGCGGGCGATGCCGATGCGCTGGCGTTGGCCGCCAGAGAACTCGTGCGGGTAGCGGCGGAGGAAATCCGGCGAGAGCTGCACGCTGGTGAGCAGCTCGGCGCAGCGCGCCTCGCGATCGACCTTGCTGAGTTCCGGGAAGTGGATCTCGAGCGGCTCGGACAGGATCCCGAGGATGTCGGCCCGCGGGTTGAGCGAGTTGTAAGGGTCTTGGAAGATCATCTGGATCTTCTTGCGCCAGGGCTTGAAGGCCGCGTCGGACAGGGCGCCGATGTCCTGGCCTTCGTAAAGGAGCTGCCCGGAGGTCAGCGGCGCCAGCTTGATGATGGCCTTGCCCGTGGTGCTCTTGCCGGAGCCGGATTCGCCGACGACCCCGACGGTCTTGCCGCGGGGGACGACGAAGGAGATGCCGTCCACGGCCTTCTTGGGCGGGCCCTTGCGGAAGAGCCAGGTCGTGCGACCGGGGTAGTGCACGGAGAGGTCGCGGACCTCGAGGAGGGGTTGGGCGGGGGCGTTCACGAGACCTTGAGTTCGTCCTTGAGGGTGGTGAGGCGGTGGCGGCGCTGGCCCAGCCGCGGGATGCAGGCGATGAGCCCCTTGGTGTACTCGTGCGCGGGCGAACCCATCACCTGGGCGGTCGGGCCTTGCTCGACGACGCGGCCTTGGCGCATGACTTGCACGTGGTCCGCGAAGTTGGCCACGATGCCGAAGTTGTGCGTGATGAGGAGGATGCTCATGCCGCGCTCGCGGCGTAGGCGGGCAAGCAGGTCCATGATCTCCTTCTGGATGGTGACGTCCAGGGCCGTGGTCGGCTCGTCGGCCACAAGGATCTTCGGATCGCAGGCCAGCGCCATCGCGATCATCGCGCGTTGCTGCATGCCGCCGGAGAGCTCGTGCGGGTAGCTGTCGGCCACGCGCGCCGGGTCGTCGATGTGGACGTCCCGCAGCGCCGCCAGCACCGCGGCCCGGACGTCGGTGACGTCGGGACGGTGGAGCTCGATCGCCTCGCCGATCTGGAAACCGATCGTATAGACCGGGTTGAGGGAGGTGCCGGGCTCTTGGAAGATGTAGGCGATCTCCTTGCCGCGCACCTTGGAAAGCGCGGCTTCGGTCAGCCCGGTCAGCGCGCGCCCGGCGAGCTCGATGGTGCCGACGACCTCGCAGGTCGGGGCGGGGGGGAGCAGGCGGGTGAGCGCGAGGGCGGAGACGGACTTGCCCGAGCCGGATTCGCCCACGACGGCCAGGACTTCGCCCGCGGCCAGGTCGAAGCTCACCTCGGTGGAGGCGACCGTGACGCGGTCACCCGTGCGGAAGGTGACGCCTAGGTCCCGGACTTTCAGGAGGGGAGCGGCGGACATGGCGGCAGGTTAGGCGGCGGAGGGCGGCAGGGGAAGGCAGAACGGCGTTCAATTCACCCGGAAGGCGTCCTCGATGACCGACCGGGGCGGACCCTTGGTCTCGCCGGCGCGGAACTCTTTCAGCTCCCGCTCGCGTTGGGCGGGGTCGAGCCAGAACAAGCCGTAGGTCAACGGTTCGTCGGCCGAGCGCACATCGAAGCCCGCCGGGAACTTGACCCAGCCCCAGTGGCCCACGCGGTAGCCCGGAAGGCGCCAGCCCGGGATGAAGTCGGCCTCCTCGTGCATGATCCGCTGGACGCGGAAGGAGAGCCGGATCATCTCGTCATCTTTCGTCGCGACGCGGAAGGCGTCGATCAGGCCGGACAGCTCGGGATTGTCGATCCCGGTGATGTTGTTGGTCTGGCGCTTCGGCACGCGGCGGCCGTCGGGCAGTTTCTCCAGCGCGTTGTCGGAGTGGTGCGATTCCCAGAAGGCGGGGATGCGGCTCGAGACGCTCCAGGCCCAGAAGCAGATCTCATGGTTCTTCTCCATGACCTTGCGGTACATCGTCGTGTGCTCGAGCGTCTCGGGCAGGTACTCGACGCCGCAGCGGCGGGCCGACTCGATCAGCGTGGCGAGCATCTTCCGCCGGTCGCTGGTGTCGAAGGTCAGGCGGAAGGAGAGGCGGCGGCCTTGGGCGTCCATCAGGATGCCGTCGTCGCCGACGCGCCCGTAGCCGGCCCGGGCGAACGCCGCGCGGGCGAGTTCCGGCGAGTAGCGGCGGGCCCGGATCGACGGGTCCGTGTAGACTCCGAGGCCTTCGCTAAACTGGTTCAGGCGCTCGTAATCCCCGCGGTAGAAACCGTCGATCACCCGTTGGAAATCGGTCGCATGCTGCAGGCCCACGCGCACGTCACGGTTGTCCAGGCCGGGTTTCTGCGTGTTGATGTACAGTCCGTAGGGCGGTCGCGGGATATCGTTGTAGAACTGCGTCTTCGTCAGGAAGCCACGCGCGTAGGCGGGCCGGTCGTTCGCGCCGTACCAGTAGCGGGGCTGGCCCATCAGCATCATATCCAGTTCGCCCGCCATCAGCGATTCGTAGGCGTTGTCGGGTTCGCGGATCACCAGGTACTGGATCGTGTCCGGGTTGAAGCGATGGCGGAAGAACCGCCGGCCGTCGCCCCACCATCGGGTCACCCGCTCCAAGGTCACGGATTGGTTGCGCACGAAGCCCCCCGGCTTGATCGCGTAGGCCCCGGTGGTCGGCTGGAAACGGTCGTTGTACCGCTTGAGGTAGTCCGGGCCGAACTCGCGGAAGAATTCGCGCGGCACCGGTCGCAGGTCGCCGAGCAGCTCCAGTTGGTGGGGGCGGAGGCGCGGGGCGTGGACCGCGATCGTGTGGTCGTCGTACTTGGTGATCCCGCCGAACTCCTTCGAGTAGTAGTCGGCGTACCAATCGGCGTCCGCCCACGGCGACCGGTAGAAGTAGAACGCGTACAGGTAGTCGTCGGCCGTCACCGGCTGCCCGTCGGTGAACGTCGCCGCCGGGTCCAGGCGGAAGTAGGCCGTTAGCCCGTCGGCGGAGAGCGCCCAGCGCGTGGCGAGCGCCGGGATCGGCTCGTCCGTGTTCGGGTGCGATGCCAGCAGGCCGAAATCGTTGTCGTCGTAAAGGTAGCCGCGGAAGCCGTTGTTCGCGTTGGCACCGACGCGGCGGAGGGTCGGCGGGCTGGTGATGACGGCCTGGCGGAGCGTACCGCCGCGGACCGCCCGCGGATCGGCGAACTCCTGCTGCGCGGCGCCCTCGGACCAGACGAGGTTCTTCGGCAGGTCCTCGGGCCGGGCGAAATGGAAGAACTCCGGATGGTCCGCGTAGAACTTCCCGGCGTTCGGGTCGCGGTAGATCTCGGCGGCGGCGAGTCCGGCCAGCGAGAGGAAGAGCGGCAGGAAAAGGCGCATCAGCGGGAGCGTTTGAGGTCGAAGGCGTCCTGGAGGCCCTCGCCGACGTAATTGATGAGGATCATGGCGCCCACGATGCAGCCGACGGAGGGCAGCAGCAGCCACCAGGCCTGCCAGTTCTCCTTCGCCTGATGCAGGAGGTCGCCCCAGGAGGGCTCGGTGGGCGGCAGGCCGAAGCCGAGGTAGTCGAGCGCCGACATCGAGAAGATGAGCCCGTGCAAGGTGAAGGGCAGGGTGGTGAGGATCACCGTGGTGCAGTTCGGGAGCACGTGTTTCCAGAGGATGCGCAGGTGGCCCGCGCCGAGCGTGCGCGAGGCCAGCACGTAGTCGCGCGCCGAGACCTGGTAGGCGGTGGCGCGGAGCTGCTGGGCGATGCCGATCCACGAGAACGCGACCAGGATGAGGACGAGGACCGCGAGCGACGGTTCCAGGAGGCTGGACAGGAGGATGATGGCGTAGAGGAACGGGATGTTGGACCAGACTTCCATCAGGCGCTGGCACACGAGGTCGAACCAGCCGCCGAAGTAACCCATCGCGGCGCCGAGCAGGAGGCCGACGAGGTAGGCCACCGGGACGAAGATCAGGGCGGCCTTCAGTAGCACCTGGAAGCCGCCGAAGAGGCGGGCCAAGACGTCGTGCCCGGATTCGTCGGTGCCGAGCCAGTGCCCGTCGAGGCCGGGCGGGCAGGGCGACGGCAGGAGCGTCCGCAGCTCGCCGGCGGGCGTCCAGTCGACCTTGAGGCCGGCGGGCAGCGCGTGGACGACGGTGCCGTCGACGAACTTGGCGCGCGCGACGGAGACGCCGTCGGTGATGACCCGGGCGTCGCCCTGCGGACGACCGTCGACGATGGACCACGTGCGGGCGCGGGTGCCGTCCGTCTGCAGCGTGAAGATGCGGCCTTCGGCGATCACGCCGCGCGGGTCGCACCAGCGACCTTGGGCGTCACGCGTCACCGCCGGCATGACCTCGCAGACCTCGTCGGCCGCGAACGGCACGGGCGGGAGCAGCGCCCAGCCGCGCCCCTCGGCCTCGAGGCGGCGCGCCAGCAGGCGGAAGTTGGGCTCGGCGGGACCGCCGACGCCGAGTTCGGCTCCGGAGAGGTGGCGGACGAACAAGGGGAAACGCCAGACGCCGTCGACCTTCAGGAGGAGCGGGCGGTTGCCGACCAGCAGCGGTCCCAGCAGCGCGAGCAAGGCCAGGGTCGTGAGCGCGACGAAGGACCACCAGGCGGCGCGGTGGGCGCGGAACCGGGCGAGGCGCCCGCGGGTGATGGGGTCGAGCCAGCTCATGCTTTCTTGTCGAAGCGGATGCGGGGGTCGACGGCCGCGACGCAGAGGTCGGAGACGATGTTGCCCAGTAGCATCGCGAGGCTGGAGAGGGTGAGCAGGCCGAGGAAGACCGGGAAGTTGCGGTGGAGCAGGGCGTCGTAGCCCAGCAGGCCCATGCCGGGCAGGTTGAAGGTGACCTCGATGAGGAAGGAGCCCGTCAGGAAGAAACCGAGGTTATGCCCGAAGGTCGCCGCGATCGGGATCAGCGAGTTGCGCAGCGCGTGCACGAAGACGATGCGGCGGTGGCTCACGCCCTTCGCGCGGGCCGTGCGGATGTAGTCCGAGCCCAGGCTCTCGAGCAGGCCGTTGCGCGTGAAGAGGGTGAGGGCCGTGAAGGCGCCGACCGTCATGCAGCCCAGCGGCAGCAATGTGTGGTGGAAGCGCGCGCCCCAGGACAGGCCGTCCCAGGCGAAGCCCTTGGTCGGGAACCAATGCAGCTCGTAGCCGAGGTATTTCAGCAGCACGACCGCCAGCACGTAGCTCGGGATCGAATAGAAGATGAAGAGCGTGAGCGTCGAGCTCCGGTCGAAGGCGCCATCACGCTTGAGCGCTTTGGCCACGCCGAGGGGAATCGAGACGGCGTAGGCGAGCACGAGCGACCAGCCTCCGAACCAGATCGACAGCGGGAGGCGGGCCTTGATCTCCGTCCAGACGGGTTTGTTGCTCTCGGTCGATTCGCCGAGGTCGAGCTGGAGGAGACCGGAGAACGACGGGCGGTAGAGCACGAAGCGCGGGGCCTTGGCGGGGTCGTCGGGCAGCGGGGCGGGTTCGGCGCGCCAGTCCGCGACGACCTGGCCGGCGTCATCGGTGACCGCGAGCCGATCGTTCGCGAGGGTGACTTTCAGTTTACGGGTGACGGGGGCTGACTCCGCCGCGGCCGGGCCGGCCTCGACCTCGATGGTCGCGGCGCCTTGGGGGTCAAGGCGACCTATCTGCCAGGCGCCGTGGCCGGGCCAGACGCCGAGCCAGATGGCGTAGGCTTCCACCAGCGGCTTGTCGAAGCCGTAGCGGCGGCGAAGGTTGTCCAGTTCTTCGGGGGAAGCCGGTCCGGTCGGTCGGGCCTGGCCGGCGCCGCGTTTCTGGTCGGCCTGCTGGCGGGCGGCCATGGCCTGCTCGATGGGGCCGCCCGGCACGAAGCGGGTGAAGCAGAACGCGACGAAGGTGATCCCGACGAAAGTCAGCGGGATCAGCAGCAACCGTCTGAGGACGTAGTCGCGCATGCGGGGTCTCCTAGGCCAATCGAGCCTCTCGGGGGGTCAACCCCAAAGGACTCTGCTTGCGCCCGCGCGGCTCTTCGCCACGCTCGGGTTTTGTGCAGATATTCGCTCTTATCCTGTTGTCCGCCCTGCTGGCCTTGCTCGCGGCCGTGGCCCTGACGATCATCGCGGCGCTCTTCCTTTTCGTCTTCGCCTACCGGTTGGCTGTGAAGGACCGCTCCATGGGCGTCGGGTACTGCGCCGTCCAGTCGGCCTGCCTTATCTTCAGCAAGCTGTTCTACCGCATCCGCGCCCAAGGGCTGGAGCACCTGCCGGCCACCGGCGGCGCGCTGATCGTCTGCAACCACGTCTCCTACATGGATGCTGTCATCGTCGGCATCCTTTTCCGCCGCCCCGTGCGGTTCCTCTCCTGGGAAGGGTTCGAGCGCGTCCCGGTCATGAAGGTCATCACGCGCATGATGGGCACCGTGCCGGTCTCCGAAGAGAAGGCCAGGGATGCCATCCAGCGGGCGGCCGACGCCTTGGCGCGCGGCGAGGTCATCTGTATCTTCCCTGAGGGTAGCCTCACCCGGACCGGCGGCGTCCTGCCTTTGCGCCGCGGCTACGAGCTCATCGCGCGCCGCGCCAGCGTGCCGATCGTCCCGATGGTGATCGACGGCCTGTGGGGCTCGATCTTCAGCCACAGCGGCGGCAAGTTCTTCTGGAAGCTCCCGCGGCACTTCCCGCGTCCGCTCCATGTGGTCGTGGGCGCGCCGTTCCTCGCCGCCGAGCATGCCACCACGCGGCTGCGGCTCTTGGAACTGGCCGGTCAGGCCTTCGCCCGGCACGACTCCCTGGAGTGCCATCTGGGTCGCGAGGTCGTGCATGGGTTGGTCCGCAAGGCTGGCCGGGTCGCGCTCGTGGACCGTACCGTCGGCCGCCGCGAATTTTCCGGCGCCACGTTGCTCGCCCTCGGCTGGGTGATGGCCCGCCGGCTCCGTCGCCTGACGGCTGCCCGCCGCGTCGGCATCATCCTCCCCCCGGGCGTAGGCGCCACGGTCGCGAACCTCGCCTGCCTCTTTGCCGGCAAGGTGCCCGTGAACCTCAACTACACGCTCGGCCGCGAGCAGGCCGCGTCCTGCCTCCGGCGGGCCGAGGTCGACCTAATCGTCACCGCCGCGGCTTTCCGGGAGAAACTCCTGGAGAAGTTCCCCGACTTTCCTTGGGGCGACCGCCGGCTGGACATCGCGGCAGAACTGAAGGGGCTCGCGAAGGCGGACGTCCTTCCGGCCTTCCTTGCGGCCCGCGTGCTCCCGGCCTGGGCGCTGGCGACGCTCCTCGGGCTGCCGCGCCGCGGGGGCGACGAAGAGGCCGCCCTGCTCTTTACCAGCGGCAGTTCCGGCGAGCCGAAGGGCGTGATGCTGTCCCACCGCAACATTCTCGCGAATCTCCGCCAGATCGAGGATGCCGACATCCTCCCGGAGCGCGCGGTACTCCTGTCCAGCCTGCCGGTCTTCCATAGCTTCGGCTTCACCGTCGGCCTGTGGTACCCGCTTACCCATCCGGTCGGCCTGGTCACGTTGCCGTCGCCGCTCGACACCGCCGGTGCGGTCAAGGCCGTGCGCGAGGAGCAGGTCACGGTGCTCGTCGGCACGCCCACCTTCCTGCGTCCCTACCTGCGCCGGGCGACCGCCGAGGACTTCGCCTCGCTACGGTTCGCCGTCGTCGGCGCCGAGAAGTGCCCCGAGGACCTCGCGGTCGGCTTCCGCGACCAGCTCGGGGTCACGTTGCTCGAAGGGTACGGCATCACCGAGACCAGCCCCGTGCTCTCCGTCAATGTCCCTGACCGTCCGGATGCCGAGGCGCCGGGCGGCGTCTGGCAGGGTGGGTTGCGCGGTTCCGTCGGCCGGCCGGTCCGCGGTATCGCGGTCCGCTTCAAGGACCCTGAAAGCGGCGCCGAGCTCCTGGCCGGGGAGGTGGGCTTGCTCGAGGTCCGCGGGCCGAATATCTTCCTCGGTTACCTAGGCGATCCCGCGCGCACCGCGGAGGCGAAGGGCGACGGCTGGTACCGCACCGGCGACCTCGCGCGCATGGATGCCGACGGCTTCTTGCACCTCGCCGGCCGACTTTCGCGTTTCTCCAAGATCGGCGGGGAGATGGTCCCGCACGGCACCGTGGAGGAGGCGCTGCTCAAGGTGCTCGACCTTGCGGGTGCCACCGAGCCCAGGCTCGCCGTGAGCAGCGCGGCCGACCCCGCCAAGGGCGAGCAGCTAATCGTCCTCCATGTCGACGACCTCGATGTCGAGGCGACACGCACGGCCCTGGCCGCCGCGGGCCTCGCTAACCTTTGGATTCCCAAGGTGTTCAAGAAGGTGCCGGGCATCCCGATTTTGGGCACCGGCAAGCTGGATTTGAACAGGTTGCGCCAGTTGGCACAGGGCTGAAGCGGTTTTGGCTCGCTTGTGGCTTAGGGTGGATTGTCCTAACCACTGACCATGCCGAAAAAGAAGAAGCCTGCTCCGAAGAAGCCCGTCGCCAAGCGCCGCGCGGCCCCCCGGTCCAAGCCGACCGCGAAGGCCCGACCGGTGAAGAAACCCGTCCGCGCTGCCCGCGCGCCCGCCGTCGCCCCCGACCGCGTCGCCGCGTTCCGCGAAGCCATCCTCCGCCACCTCAAGAGCACCTTCGCCCGCGACCCGGTCACGGCCACGCGCAACGATTGGTGGTCGGCAACCTGCATGGCCGTCCGGGATCAGATCCTCGAACGTTACATCGACACGCAGTCCGAGCACGCCGGCCAGAACGTCCGCCGCGTCTATTACCTCTCTCTGGAATACCTGATGGGACGCGTCCTCAGCAACAACCTCGTCAACCTCGGGCTGCGCGACGTCGCTTCCCACGCGCTGGCCGGGCTGGGCCAGGACCTCGAGACGATCGCCGACGAGGAGGCCGATATGGGCCTCGGCAACGGCGGCCTCGGCCGTCTGGCCGCCTGCTTCCTGGATTCCCTCGCGACCATGGATATCCCGGCCATCGGCTACGGCATCCATTACGAGTTCGGCCTCTTCCGCCAGACTTTCGCCCACGGCCGCCAGGTCGAGGTCGCCGATAACTGGCTGGCGAACAACAATCCCTGGCTGATCCGTCGCCCCAATTACCGCGTGACCGTCCCGCTCTACGGGCGGGTCGAGCACGTGACCGACGACCGCGGCAATCATTCCGCCGCGTTGCGCGACACCAAGGACTTGCTCGGCGTGCCGTGGGATATTCCGATCGCCGGCTTCGCCGCGAGTAGCGTGAACTTCCTGCGTCTCTGGGAATCCAAGGCGGCCAGCGAGTTCGACTTCCGCGCCTTCGACCGCGGCAGCTACGTCGACGCGGTGCGGGAACGCAACACCAGCGAGACCGTCTCGAAGGTGCTCTACCCGAACGACAGTACCGAGAGCGGCAAGGAACTGCGCCTCGTCCAGCAGATCTTCTTCGTGTCCTGCTCCCTGCAGGACATCCTGCGCCGTCACCTCCGTCTGAACCGCGGGCTCGACAGCCTGCCGGCCAAGGTGGCGATCCAGCTCAACGACACGCACCCCGCCATCGCCGTGGCCGAGCTCATGCGCCTCCTGGTCGACGTCGAGCGGCTGACCTGGGATGACGCCTGGGGCATCTGCACGCGCGTCTTCAGCTACACCAACCACACGCTCCTGCCCGAGGCCCTCGAGACCTGGTCCGTGCCGCTGTTCGAGAAGGTCCTGCCCCGTCACCTCGAGATCATCTACGAGATCAATCGTCGCCACCTCGAGGAGGTCGGGCGCTTCTGGCCCGGCGACGACGCCCGCAAGGCCGAGTTGTCCATCATCCAGGAAGGCACCCCGAAGCGGGTCCGCATGGCGCACCTCGCGGTCGTCGGCTCCCACCACGTTAACGGCGTGGCCGAGCTGCACACCCGCCTCCTCCGCGCCCACCTCTTCCCCGGCTTCAACGAGCTCTGGGACGGCAAGTTCGTCAACATCACCAACGGCGTCACGCCCCGCCGCTGGGTCCGCGGTTGCAATCCCGCGCTGGCCCGCCTGTGCGACGAGGTCGCCGGCGCCGGTTGGGAGACCGACCTCACCCGTCTGCGCGCCCTCGACGAGCTGGCGGATCGCCCGGCCTTCCAGGACCGCTTCCTCGCGGTCAAGCGCGACAACAAGGTGCGCCTGGCCGCCCGGATCCGCGAGCTCGTCGGCGTGGAGGTCTCGCCCGACGCCCTCTTCGACGTGCAGATCAAGCGCTTGCATGAGTATAAGCGTCAGCACCTGAACCTGCTCCACATCCTGCACCTCTACCGCCGGATCCTGAACGAGCCGGAGACCCGGTTCACGCCGCGGGTCTGCCTCTTCGGCGCCAAGGCCGCCCCGGGCTACGCCCTGGCCAAGCACATCATCCACGCCATCAACCGCGTGGCCGCCGTCATTAACGCCGACCCGCGCGTGCGCGGCCTGCTGAAGGTCGTCTTCCTGCCCGACTACCGCGTCTCGCTGGCTGAGCGCATCATCCCGGCGGCAGACCTCTCCGAACAGATTTCCACGGCCGGCAAGGAGGCCTCCGGTACGGGTAATATGAAGCTCGCCTTGAACGGCGCCGTCACCATCGGCACGCTCGACGGCGCCAACGTCGAGATCCACGAGGAGGTGGGCGACGAGAACATCTTCATCTTCGGCCTGGAGGTCGAAGACGTGGCCGACCTCTGGGCGCGTGGTTATTCTCCCCGCGCCGTGCTCGAGGCCGACCCCGAGCTGGCGACCCTGATCGATTGGCTGCGCTCCGACACCTTCACGCCCGAGCAGCCGGGTCTGCTGTCCCCGGTGGCCGACTCCTTGGTCGAGGGCGGCGACCCCTACCTGTGCCTGGCCGACTTCCGCAGCTACGTGGCGGCCCAGGATAAGGCGGCCGAGGCCTTCCTCGATCGTCGTCGCTGGGCGGCCATGGCCATCCGCAACGTGGCCCGCTGCGCCAAGTTCTCCTCCGACCGTTCGATCGGCGACTACGCCCGGATGATCTGGAAGACCCGGTCCCACCCGGTCCCCCGATAAGTCAGGGTTGAGTTCGGCCCCGGCCCCCTCAATCTGAGGGGGCTTTGTTTTGGCGCATCTCCAGTCTCGCCCTACTGACCGTCCTCGTGGCGGGGTGGGTGCATGCTGCCGATGCTCCGCCCAAGCCGACCCTCCGGGGTTTCAAGGTCACCACCGAGGGTGGGGTGGAGGGCAAGCAGGTCGTCGAATACGGACCCGACGGACGGCCGGTGGGCGGAGGCGGGATTCCTGCCACGACGCGCGTGGGTAACGGCGCCCCGTTGCCTCCAGGCGCGCTATCGGGCTCGCCGGCCGGGACCTCGGGTCAGGCCGCCGCGCCTTCCCCGGTCAGCCAAGGCCTGGCGACTCCCGACGGGCGCAAGCTGCCTTTCACCTTGGAAGGTGTCGGTCGCAAGGAGGTCGACGGTAGCGTCGACTTCAGCGCGGCCCTGAAGCGGATGACGAAGAGTTCGGGCCTGCTCGAGGAGCGCTACGAGAAGGAGATGGCGCCACTCAATCTCGATCCCCGCTACTCGCGCGAAAACCTCGTGACCTTTGATTCGTGGCGCGGCAAGTATGACACCTATGGGCGGAAGAAGGCCGAGATCGACCTGGCCGATACCTTGGGTGCGGAAGTCCGCCCCAAGGATACCATCGAGGTGAAGTCCGTCGAACTGCCCAGCAGCCCTTGGTCGCGGCGCACCGCGGACGTCAAGGGGCTCGACGGACGCCTCACGACCGAGAAGGTCAGCCGCTACGACGTGAAGCCGATTGCTTTCCCGGCACCGGTCTCGAAATCCATCGATCAACTCTCGATGCAGGACATCAATCGCTATCAATTCCGAAGAAATCGCTCGGATGAGCCGGGTCTCGATCGGGTCCGGCCGGGCTCCGACAAGGTGGATAAGACGGGTTCTGGGGGAAATTAAGGCGTTTTTCGCCTCGCCCGAGGGGGCGGGGGGTGCTATCACTCCTTTTACCCCACGCATGAGCGACGCTCCCGCCAGACCGGCCGGCAACGGTATCAGCGACCTTGAGGTCAAAGATGGCCAGATCATCTTCGACTCTGTCTGGTCCAGCCTCGAGCGGGAGTTCGGCCGGGCCAAGCTGTCGTTTCCCCGGGAGATCTTCTGGCTGAACGGCGCCCCGGGCGCGGGTAAGGGTACCAACACCCAGTTCATCCTTCAGTACCGCGACTACGGCGCCGAGCCCATCGTGGTGAGCGACCTGCTTTCCAGCCCCGAGGCCCAGAAGCGCATCGACGCCGGCATGCTCGTCGGCGACCGCGAGGTGGTCGAGATCCTCTTCCGCAAGCTGCTCGAGCCCCAGTACGTGACCGGTGCCGTCGTCGACGGGTTCCCGCGCTCGATGGTCCAGGTGGAGTGCCTCAAGCACCTCTTCGCGCGGCTCAACGACCTTCGCCAGGAGTTCCGGCATACCGCGGACGGCGTCCGCTTCCCCAAGCCGCATTTCCACATCCTCGTCCTCTTCGTCGACGAGAACGAGTCGGTCCGCCGCCAGCTCAAGCGCGGTCAGGAGTGCTTGGAGCAGAACGAGCGCGCCAAGCGCGACGGCGCCGCGGAGATCGAGGTGCGCAAGACCGACCTGAACGCCGAAGCCGCGCGCAACCGCTACCGCGTCTTCAAGGAGCGCACCTACGAGCCGCTGCAGTCGCTGCGGGACATCTTCCACTACCACTTCATCAACGCCCAAGGCTCGCTGCCCGAGGTGCAGGCCCGCATCATCAAGGAGCTGCAGTACCAGAGCTCCCTCGAGCTCGCGGAGGAGACCTACGACCTCATCTCGCCGATCCCGCTGTCGTCGCAGATCACCCAGCACGCCCGTCAGGACCTCGTCCGCCGCCTGGACGATTACGCCGAGCGCCAGACCGTGATGTTCCGCCGGGTGATCGAACTGATCCAGGAGAAGTTCCTGCCGATCATCCGTTCCCACGCCATCTCAGGACAGGCCCACGTCAACATCGAGACCCCCGTCTTCGACGACGCCTTGGCGATCGCGATGTTCATCGACATCTTCTCCGAGCGCGGTTTCCACGCCGTCGTCGACCAGCATCGCATCGAGATCCCGGAGTCCGTCGATCTGTCGACCGGCCGGATCCTGACGCGCCTGAAGAAGGTCTGGCGCGTCTCGATCCGCTTCGAAGGTTCCGAGATCCGCCGCGGCGGCGCCTGAGGCTCGCTCAGCGGACGGGCACGTAGTATTCGACGTAACCGATCATCATCTCATCGGTGGTCTGTTCGCCCCAGCGCACCCGCTGGGTCGGGTCCGGGTTGGCCGGGTTCGCGGCGCTGTTGTCGAAGACCGCGGTGATCCGTACCCGGCTGCCCTGCGGGAGGACGCGCGGTTCGACGTAGTCGTGCCGGAGTTGCCAGTTGAAGTCGTAGCGGGGGAGGTCGAGTAACGTCTCCACGGAGCCGTCCGCCCCGAGCAGCTCGAACTTGAAGGCCGCGCCCCGCACGTGCATGTGGGCCATGAGCGCGGTGATCGGCAGGTCGACCGGCACGGGGCGCACCAAGGTCTCGACGTGGCGGGCGGCGCCCGGGGGGATGTCGAGCCGGAGGTTGGCCAGGCCGACCGTGCGCATCTCATGGCGCGGCGGGGTCTTCGCGAAGCGCAGTCCGATCTTCAGTTGGTCCGTGGTGGCCTGGCCGTTGGGCGTGTAGTGGATCTGGAACGTCAGCGTTGCGCCGGCGGGCAGTTTGCGCGCGAAGCCGGTCGGGTAGACGTGGCTACCGTTGCCCGGCACGTAGGCCGCCCAGTAGTCCTCGGCTCCGCCGAACCTGGCCTTCTCGCCCTTGCGGACGCAGCGGACGATGACATGGTGCACGACCCCGCGCGCGGTGGGCAGGATCTCGTACGCCTGCACCCAGCGATCTTCGGGGAACGAGGTCTCGATGGTGTCATGCTCGTAGCGCATGAAGCCATCGGCCTTGATCGCGTGCGGTCGGCTGATCGGCAGCACCGCGTCGGGTTGGCCGATGCTCCAGGCCCCCGGGTAGGTCCGGGGCTTGGGCGCGTCGGCCGGGTCGCCCAGCGGACGATCCGCGGAGTCGAGCCAAGCGAGCAGGTCCCGTCGGTCCGAAGCGGGCAGGGCGCAGTCGTTGGCCCAAGGGCTCGGCTTCCCGCCCGTCGGCGGGGCGGCGAACCACGGGGGCATCTGGCCCTCGGTCACGACCCGGCGGATGGTCTTGGCGCGCTCCGTCACGGCCGCCGCCGTATCCAGGCGGAAGGGAGCGATGCCCTCGGGACGGTGGCAGTCCATGCAATGCTGCTGGAGGATCCGCGCGACGTCGCGGTGGTAGCTCAGGCTCGTCGCCGCGCCGGCCGGGCGCGGGCCGAGGTCGAGTTCGCACCCCGGGGCCTCGGTCATCGGCCGCCGCGGCTTGCGGCCTGCCTTGAGCGCGTCGGCGGCCTCGAGCAGGTGGCTGACGGTCGGAGCCTGCCGGCTGAAAGTCGGGCCGTATTGGTCGTCGAGGGCGCCCCGGTAGACCAGCGTCCGGTCGGGCGCCAGGAGGAAGACCTCCGTCGTGGTGCGTGCCTGCAACGCTTGGGCGAGCGCCTGGGTCGCGTCGTGGCAGACGGTCGAGCGCACGCCCGCGGCCGCCACCTGCGCACGGATTTCGGCGTCCGTCTCGGTCTTCATCGGGTTGAGCACGAGCAGGGCGATCCCGCGGTTGGAGAGCTCCTGTTCCAGCTTCGCGAGCGAAGGCATCTGCCGCTTGCTCACCGGACACGTGGAGCTGGAGAGCACGATCGCCATGCCCGCATAGCGTGCGGCGTCGGCCGTCCGGTGTGGCTTACCGGTGAGGTCCGTGAATGCGACATCCGGCACCTGGCGACCGGGCAGGAGGGTGGGGGCTTCCGTCGCGGTCAGCGGCAGTCCCAGGCAGGACAGACCGAGCAGCGCGAGGAGCGGACGCATGGGCTTACTTGGCGGCCTTCTTCTTGGCCTTGGCCTCCGGCAACGGGTCGAGGCCGGCCACCGGGAACTTCGGGTTGGGTCGGCGGGCCGCGGCCATCTTCGCCTCGAGTTCCTTGACCACCTCGGGGAACTTCGCCGCGAGGTCGTTCGATTCCGCCGGATCGGCGTCGAGGTCGTACAGCTGGGTCGTCACCTTGCCCGTCTGGTTGACCTGCTTGAGCATCTCGGTGCGGATGGCTTTCCACTTGCCGTCCCAGATAGCCTGCTGGTGGCCGTAGCCGGGGAACTCGCGGTAGAGCGGGTGGACGCGGGTCTGCGGCTCGCCCTTGAGCGTGGGCACGAGGCTTTCGCCGGTCGTCGGGCCGGACGGCTTGATGCCCGCGAGGTCGGCGAAGGTGAGGAGCCAGTCCTCAAAGCCCGAGGTCAGGTCGGAGCGCCGGCCCGGCTTGATCGCGGCCGGCCAGCGCACCACGGTCGGCTCGCGGACGCCGCCTTCGTGCAGGGAGCCCTTGAGTCCGCGCAGCCCGCCCGCGGAGGCGAAGAACTTCGTGTCCACCCCGCCGACGTCATGGGTGGCCCCGTTGTCGCCGGTGAAGACGATGATCGTGTTGTCGGCGACGCCGGCTTTCTCGAGCGCGGCGAGGATCCGACCGACGTCCTTGTCGAGGCGGGTGATCATCGCGGCGTAGGTCGCGTAAGGGGTGCGGTTCGGCACGTACGAGCCCTTGGCCGCCGGGGCGAACGGCTTGTCCTCGGGGAATTTGCCGGCGTAAACCTTGAGGTCCTCCGCCGGTAACTGGAGCGAGACGTGCGGCAGCGGCGACGCGAAGTAGAGGAAGAAGGGCTGCTTCGCGTTGGCCGCGATGAAGGCCTCCGCCCCGCGGATGAAATGGTCCGGAGCAAAGTCCTGGCCGACGAACGCGGCGTAGTTCGCCGGGTCGTTCACATCGGCGCCGGCCGGGAAGCCGCCGTGGCCCGGCACACCCTGCGGCCCGTTGTTGAGCGGGGTGAGCTTATCGTCCACCCAGAGCGCCGCGGGGTAGTGGCTGTGCGCCTGCCATTGGCTGGTAAGCCCGATGAAGTGGTCGAAGCCCTGTTGGAAGATGTTGCCCGTCGAGTCCATGCCACCCAGGCCCCATTTCCCGAACGCCCCCGTCTTATAGCCGGCCATCTTCAAGGTGTTCGGCAAGGTCATGATGCCCGCCGGCAAGGGGATCTGCTCGCCAAGGCCGACGTCCGCGTTGTCGCGCACCGGCGCCTGACCGGGATTGAGGCCGGTCATCAGCACCGCGCGGGACGGCGCGCAGACGGCGTTGCCGCAGTAGTGGCGGTTGAGCACGAGACCTTCGCGGGCCAACCGGTCGACGTTCGGCGTCAGGATCTTTTTCTGTCCGTTGAAGCCCACCTCGCCGTAGCCCAGGTCGTCGGCCAGGATGAAAACGATGTTGGGTCGGGACTCCGCCGCTGTCGCCAAGGCGGTCAAGACCAGCAGGAGGAACGTGGGGAGACGTCGCATGCTGTTTTCTTAGGCAATCCCGCCCTTTCTGTCGAGGAAAGGGGCGGTTTTGTTTGTCGGGTTGACATCTCCGCCCCCCTTGGGCTTAACGAACCTTCCTTTCTCGGGCTGTAGCGTAGTCTGGTAGCGCGCTTGCATGGGGTGCAAGAGGTCGTGAGTTCGAATCTCACCAGCCCGACCAAAGGAAAGCTTTACCGCCCGCCTTCGCGGGTAGGGCCTATTTCTTCGGCTTTTTGGCGTCGGCCTTGCCCCCCTGGGGGCTCTGGAAGAGCGGCGCGACCAGTTGCTGGTTCCATCCGGCCAACTCGGTGGAAAGGCGGGCGGCGACCTCGGGCTGGGCGGCGGCAAGGTTCTTGGCTTCCGCGATGTCCTTGGAGAGGTCGTAGAGCTCATCGGGCTGCTTGCCGTTGCGCACCAGTTTCCAGCTGCCGGCGCGGACGGCGTAACTCTGGCCGCCGCCCGTGCGCCAGAAGAGGTTCGGGTGGGGGAGCCCGCTCGCCTCGCCTTTCAGGAACGGCACGAGGTTGACGCCGTCCAGCTTGCGTTCGGTCGGCGCCGGCACGCCGGCGAGCGCGAGCGCGGTGGCCGCGACATCCAGCGACGACACGGGTTCGGCGTAAACGGAGCCAGCCTTGAGCTGGGCGGGCCAGCTGACCACGAAGGGCACGCGGATGCCGCCTTCGTAGACCATGCCTTTGTTCCCCCGCAGCGGGGTGTTGTCCGCGCCCAAGGAAGGCGGCGTGCCGCCGTTGTCGCTGAAGAAGAAGACCAGAGTGTCCCGGGTCTGGTCGCTCGCGGCCAAGGCCTGGGTGACCGTGCCGATGGCGTCATCGAGCAGGCTGATCTGGGCCAGGCATTTCCGGCGGACCGGATCGGCGATGGCCGCGAACTTCTGCTCGCGCTCGGCGGTCGGCTGGTGCGGCGTGTGCGGGGCGTTGAAGGCGAGGTACAGCATCCAAGGTTTGCCGTCTTTTTTCTGGATGAAGTTGGCCGCTTCCCGACCTAAGGCTTCGGTCAGGTGGGTGGGGATATCCGCGGTCGGCTTTCCGTTCCGGGTAAGGGGGACGTTGTATTCTTTCTGCTCATTGATGGCCCAGCCCGAGAACATGTGGCCGCCGCCGATGAAACCATAGGTTTGCTCAAAGCCTCGATTCCACGGGGCCTGCGCGGGGGTGGCCCCGAGGTGCCATTTGCCGATCCAACCGGTCCGATAGCCGGCTTCTTGCAGGTATTGCGGCAA
>CAIRWP010000198.1 GCA_903882335.1 uncultured Opitutia bacterium
CGAGCTGGCCCGCGCCCTTACTGCGCGCGACATCCTGCATGAGCGTGGCGATGGCCGCGGCGGTGCGCCCGCGCAGATGCAGGCCGCGCTCGGCCCGCTTGAAGAGATCGCGCAGTTCGAGGTTCTCCGGAAACGCCCACACAGGATGACTCTCCGGAAAATGCCACTGGATCGACAAGCCACCCGAGGCACCCGAGGTATGCCAGTGGTGCGGCAGGCGTTCGCCGAGCAGGACCAAGTCGCCGGCCGCGAAGGTGCCGATGGCATCACCGACGAAACGCGTGCCCTCCCCTGCGGTGAACAGGGTCAGTTCCATCTCCTTGTGGAAGTGCCAGTGATTCCCTTCTCCTTGGACCGGCTGCGTCCGCCCTGGTCCAAGGATGCATTCGACCTCCCGTAGCGACTTCGACCAACGCAACACGCGGAAGGAGTGCCCCTCGGGCAGCTCGACCTTCTCGCGGATGGCTTTCATAGGGTCATTCGTATCAGAAGCACCCCCTCCCGCAAGGGGTTAGTTGAGATGATAGTGCCACCAAAGGAGACGCCCAGCGTAGCGATTCCCCGGCCGGGTGCTAAAATGAACCTTTCCCATGAGCACTCCTGTCACCTATCGATTCTCTTTCGGCCCCTGGAACATCAGCGAGGGTGGCGACCCGTTCGGCGGCGAGGTCCGTAAGGTCTTCCCCCACGAGGAGAAATTCGCCCTCTACCGCCCCCTCGGCTTTGAAGGCGTCCAGTTCCATGACGACGATGTCGTTCCAGGCATGGACGGCCTTCAGCCCGACCAAATCCAGCAGAAGGCAACCGAGGTTAAAGCGATGCTCGCTAACCAAGGCCTGACGCCGGAGTTCGTGGCCCCCCGCCTGTGGTTCGCCGACCAAACGGTCGATGGTGCCTACACTTCTAACAGTGCGACTGATCGCGCCTACGCTTGGGACCGCACCAAGAAGTGCATCGATATCGCCAACGCCGTCGGCTCCAAGGCCATTGTGCTCTGGCTCGCCCGCGAAGGGACCTACATCCGTGAAGCCAAAGATGCCAAACTCGCCTACCAGCGCTTACTTGAGACGGTTAACGCGATACTCGACTACGACCCGAACATCGAGATCTGGATCGAGCCGAAGCCCAATGAGCCGACCGACCAAGCCTACGTGCCGACCATCGGTCACGCCCTCACCCTCTCCTACGCCTCCAAGGATCATACGCGCGTCAAGGGTCTCATCGAATCCGCCCACGCCATGCTCGCCGGCCTCGATGCCAGCGACGAGATGGCCTTTGCCCTCGCCCACGATAAACTTGCGAGCGTCCACCTGAACGACCAGAACGGTCTGAAATACGACCAGGATAAGAACTTCGGCGGCGCCAACCTCCGCGCGGCCTTTAATCAAGTCCGCGTGCTCGAGGAATCCGGCTATGGCCGCCGCGGCGAATTCATCGGCCTCGACGTCAAGGCCATCCGCACCCAACGCGGTTACCCCGTGACCGACCACCTCAAGAATAGTCGCGAGCTCTTCCTAGCGCTTGTGACCAAGGTCCGCTCGGTCGACCAAAAGGTCGTCCAGCAGTACCGCGACGCCCGTGACTACGAAGCGCTCGAGCTCACCATCCTCAAGCACCTCATGGGACTGAGCTAAGTCCCCACCCTACCTCCATGAAGCAGTATCGCCTCAACCGCCTCTTCAACGCCTCGTCTAAGCGCTGCTTCGACGTCGCCGTCGACCACGGCTTCTTCAACCAGCCCGGCTTCCTGCAGGGCATCGAGGACATGCGCCAAGTCGTGGCGACGCTCGTCGACGCCGGCCCCGACGCTATCCAGCTCACGGTCGGTCAAGCCCGCCACCTGCAGGCCATCCCCGGTAAACAGAAGCCGGCCCTCGTCCTCCGCACCGACACGGCCAATGTTTACGGGAAGGAACTCCCCGACACCCCGTTTAGCTTGATGATTGAAGAGACCATGCTCCAGGCCGTTCGCCTCGACGCTGCCTGTGTTTGCGTGAACCTTTTCCAGATTCCGGGCGCACCTGACGTGACCGCGCAGTGCATTGAAAATATCCTCAAGCTAAAGCCGCAGGCCGATTACTACGGCATGCCGATGATGGTCGAGCCGCTGGTCTTCCAGCCCAACGCCATTGCCGGCGGTTACATGGTCGACGGCGACCTCACCAAGATTCTCCATCTGGTCCGCCAAGCGGTCGAACTCGGCGCCGACGTGATCAAGGCCGACCCGACCGATGACGTCACGCAATACCACAAGGTCATCGAGACGGCCTCGGGCATCCCGGTGCTCGTCCGCGGCGGCGGTCGCGTGAGCGATAAGGAAATCCTCGTCCGCACCGAAGGCCTCCTCAAGCAGGGCGCCGCGGGCATCGTCTACGGTCGCAACGTCATCCAGCACCCGAACCCGCGCGGCATCACGCAGGCGCTCATGGCGATGGTACATCGCAACGTGTCGGTCGACGAAGCCCTGAAGCTCATCTGAGCCCCGTGTCCTTCCCTGACCCAGCTGTCCTCGCCCGCCTACGTGAAATCGTCGGCGCCGAGAACGTGCTGACGTCGCCGGAGGATACCATTCCTTACGGCTTCGACGGCACGGCCGCCCTCAAGGGCCCGGTCGGCGTCGTCGTGCTGCCAGGCTCGACGGAAGAAATCTCCGAGGTGGTGAAGCTCGCGGCCGCTC
>CAIRWP010000199.1 GCA_903882335.1 uncultured Opitutia bacterium
CGATTACGGCTGGGATAATGGCTATGATGCCCAGGGTGTCTGGACCAAGGGACCGCTGCGCGGCTTCGTCTATTGGCTCCGCAATGAAGGTACGAACGAGGCGCCGAAGTATCAGCCCGCTAGGCGCGTGCAGGCGGCCGGCAAGGATCTCGAGCTCTTCGGCTGGCCGTCCCCGAACTTCGCGGACCTCGATGGCGACGGGGATCTCGACCTGCTCTGCGGCGAGTTCCTCGATGGGTTCACTTATTTCGAGAACCTCGGCACGCGTGCGGCGCCCCGCTATGCCGCTGGTCGGCGTCTGACGGTTCCCCCCGAGCATCAGGCGCTGGCCTGGCCGGCGGCTTGGAAGGCGGTGCGAGAGACCCTGGCGGGCGCCACGCCGCTGACAATGGACCTGGAGATGATCACCCCGGTGGTCAGCGATTGGGACCGGGACGGGAAACCCGACCTCATCGTGGGCGACGAGGATGGGCGCGTGGCCTTCCTCCGGAACACCGGCGATTTCACCGCCGACCGGACGCCGGTCTTCCTGCCTCCCCGTTATTTCCAGCAGCAGGCCGACGAGTTGAAATTCGGCGCCCTGGCCACGCCGGTGGGTTTTGATTGGGACGGGGACGGCGATATCGACCTGCTGAGCGGGAACACCGCGGGTTACGTGGGCTTCTTCGAAAACCTCAGCGGTGCCGGGGTGGCGAAGCCTAAGTTCGCGGCGCCGGTGTTGCTGGCGGTCGACGGCCAGCCGTTGCGGATCATGGCTGGAGAAAACGGTAGCATCCAGGGGCCCGCCGAGGCGAAGTGGGGCTACACGACTTTCACGGTGGCGGATTGGGACGGCGATGGCCGGCCGGACCTGGTGCTGAACTCGATTCTCGGGGAGGTCGTTTGGTATCGGAACATTGGCACCCGCCGCGCACCGCGACTCGCCGCCGCCCAGCCGGTCCAGGTCGAGTGGGAGGGCTCGCAACCGACGCTCGCCTGGGGCTGGAAAAAGCCGTCGGGCAAGGCCTTGCTGACGCAGTGGCGCACGACCCCGCTTGCCGTCGATTGGAATAAGGACGGGCTCACCGACCTCGTGATGCTGGACCAGCAAGGCTACCTTGCGTATTTCGAGCGCGCCCAAGTGGATGGTCGTCTCGTGCTGAAGTCGCCCCGCCGGGCGTTTTGCGATGAGCAGGGGCAGTCGCTCCAGCTCAGCAAGGGCAAGGCCGGCGCGAGTGGTCGGCGCAAACTCTGCGTGGTCGACTGGGATGGCGACGGCAAACTCGACCTGCTCCTGAACTCCACCAGCGCCAATTTCCTCCGTCAGGTCGAGGGGCCGGCGGGCAGCTGGCGTTTCCAGGACGAAGGCCCGCTCGTGAAGCAGAACATCGAAGGCCATGACGTCAGTCCGGCCGTGGTCGATTTCGACGCCGATGGCGTCCCGGATTTCGTCGGCGGGGCCGAGGATGGCCGCTTCTATTTCCTGAAGAACCCTCGCTCCGCCCGCTGACATGCGTCGCCGCGACTTCCTCGGAGCCTCCGCGCTCGCCCTGACCGCCGCGCTCTTGCGCGCGGAGCCCGCCAGCCGCCGCCTGACCGTCGCGGTCATCGGGCATACGGGGCAGGGTAATTATGGTCATGGGGAAGACCTGGTCTGGCTCAAGGTGCCGCAGACGACGGTGGTCGCCGTCGCCGATCCGGACCCGGAGGGGCGGGCGGCCGAGGCCCGGAAACTGGGTGGGGTGAGGGTCTTCGCGGATTATAAGACGCTGCTGATCGAGGTCCGACCCGACCTGGTCGCGATCTGCCCCCGCCACGTCCATGAACACCACGCGATGATCGTGGCCGCCATCGCCGCCGGCGTGAAGGGTATCTATGTCGAGAAGCCCTTCGTGCGCACCTTGGCGGAAGCCGACGAGGTGGTGAAGCTCTGCGCGGAGAAGGGTGTGAAACTCGCCATCGCGCATCGCAACCGTTATCACCCCGTCCTCGACGTCGTGAAGCAGCTGGTCGCGTCAGGTGAGATCGGTGAACTCAAGGAAGTCCGCGTGCGCGGCAAGCAGGACCAGCGCGGCGGCGGACTTGATCTCTGGGTCCTGGGCGGTCACGGCTTCAACCTGGCGACCCTCTTCACCGGCCCGGCCGTCTCCTGCGAGGCGACCATCCTCGTCGAGGGACGTCCCGCGACGAAGGCCGACGTCCACCCGGGCGACGAGGGGGTGGGGCCGATCGTCGGCGATGAGATCCGGGCGCGCTATGAGACGAAGAGCGGTGTCCCTTTGTATTTTGATTCCAAGAAAGGCAGTTGGACCAAGGGTATGCCGTTCGGCGCGCGGTTGATCGGCGCCAAGGGGGTGATCTCCCTGCAGGTGGACGAGGAGCCGTTGGCGATCCTCGAACGCGATGGCCGGAAGACCCCGATCACCACCGCCGGCCTCGGTCAGCCCGAGCCGATGACGGACATCAAGCTTCTCAACGGCGGGCACCTCGGCGCGGTGCGTGACCTGCTGGCGGCGATCGACGAAAAACGGGAGCCGCTCTGCGGTCCGCTGGCAGGTCGCGAGACCGTCGAGCTGACCCTGGCCGTGTTCGCGTCCTTCGCCGCGGGCGGCCGGAAGGTCGCGTTACCGCTGTCAGACCGTCATCACCCCTTTCCTCTGAAATGAAAACAATCCTCTTCTCTTTCTTCGCTTTCGTCGAACTTCTCGGGGCGGAATCCAACCCCCTCAAAGTCGCCATCTTTGATGACAAAGGGGCATGGGGAAAGGGGGTGCCACGTGTGACGGAAATCCTTGCTAAGAACCCCGAACTCAGCGTCACCCGGCTGAAGGGAGAGGAAATCGCCGCCGGTGCCCTTCGCGGTTATGATCTTGTGATTTTCACGGGAGGAAGCGGGAGCCATGAAGCCGCTTCCATCGGCGAAAAGGGTCGCGAAGAGGTACGCCAATTCGTCAGATCTGGCGGCGGTTATGTCGGAATTTGCGCAGGTTCATATCTGGCTTGCGCAAACTTTGAATGGGGCCTGGGCATCCTCAACGCGCGGACCGTCTCTCCGAAATGGCGTCGAGGACAGGGGGTCGTCAGAATCGGCGGGGAGGCCTTCGGTAAGCGGATCGAAAACCGAGAAGTACATTACGCAAACGGACCGATTATCAAATCCGCAGGTCGGCCGGATCTACCGGAGTACGAGGTCCTCACCCGTTATTCCACGGAACTTGCGCTGAACGAGACGCCCGTCGGAGTCATGGTCAGTTCGCCCGCCATGGTGCGCAGCGCTTTCGGCCTCGGCCGCGTCTTTATCTCGAGTCCCCATCCGGAGATGACCGAAGGCCTCGACTTCATCGTCGAGTCAGCGGCGCGCTGGGCCGCCCGGAGCAAGGGTCCGACCGAAAAACTTTGGAAGCGACTGGAAGGCATGGAGGTCGACAAGCTTTGGCTCCCGGGAGCGATCGTCGAATGGAAGACCGGGCTGCCGACGGGACAGCCCATCAAGGATGCCAAGAGCAAGCATACTCATTGCAGTCAATTCGCGGCCGCCGTCGCCGATCGCCTGGCCATCCCGTTGTTGCGTCCTCCTGAGCGCGGGGTCGTGCTTCTCGCCAACGCCCAATTCGATTGGCTGGCCTCCGATGCCGGCAAGAAGGCCGGCTGGGTCCGTCTCGACGACGGCGCCGCGGCGCAGTCGTCGGCGAACGATGGTCGGCTCGTGCTGGCCTCGCTGAAGAATCCTGACGCCACGCGCCCGGGGCACATCGCGGTCGTCCGACCCGGAAACAAGGATGCCGCCCTTCTGGCCAAGGAAGGGCCCGACGTCATGCAGGCAGGCGGCACGAACGCCCTGCGGACGACCTTACGCCAAGGATTCGGCAACCATGAGAAAGAATACGACCAGATCGCCTTCTATGCGCACGTGGTCGAGCTGCCGGCAGCCAAGTAAGCCTCAGCGAACCGTCGCTCCGCACACCAGCTCGAGGATGCGTGGGATGCTGTAGTTCTCGTAAGCGCCGTTCTTGGGCGCGACGGGCGGGGTCGTGTGCGTCCCGAAGTTATCGGCCGGCTGCGGGAGGCGCGTCAG
>CAIRWP010000200.1 GCA_903882335.1 uncultured Opitutia bacterium
GCGCCGCTCTGGGATCCGCCGCTCGTCCTGTACGCGGAGGGCGCCGCGCTCCCCGGCGAACGCGCGGTGGCGATCGTCGGTTCGCGGCATTGCACCGCCTACGGCGCGGGCCTGGCCCGGCGGTTCGCGCGCGAGCTCGCGGCCGCGGGGTGGTGGATCGTGAGCGGCCTGGCGCGGGGCATCGACACCGCGGCGCATGAGGGCGCCCTCGACGCCGCCGGCCAGACGGTCGCGGTGCTCGGCCACGGCCTCGACCTGACCTACCCGCCGGAGGGTCGCGCGCTGCGCGCCCGGATGCGCGAACGCGGCGGGGTGCTCAGCGAGTTCCCGCTCGGGCGACCGGCGGATCGCCAAAGCTTCCCGCAACGCAACCGCATCGTGGCCGCGCTGGTCCGGGCGGTGGTCGTGATCGAGACGGACGTGGACGGCGGGAGCCTCATCACCGCGCGCTTCGCGGGCGATCTCGGCAAGACCCTCTGCGCGGTCCCCGGCCGCGTGGATAGCCCGGCGAGCCGGGGCTGCCACGCGCTCCTACGCGACGGTGCCACGCTGGTGACGGGGGTCGACGACATCCTGCGCGAGCTGGGCGAGGCGCGCGACCAGGCGGCCTTGCCCTTGCCTGCGCCGACCGCGCCCGCCCCGGAGCACGCGCGGTGGCTGCGGCCGTTCGCCGGCGGCACGGCCCACGACGCCGAATCGCTCGCGGAGGCGACGCACTGCGCCCCGGCGGAGGCCGCCTCCATGCTGGCGTTGCTGGAGATCCGCGGGCTGCTGCTACGCCGACCGGACGGGCGGCACGAGACGGGTTGATCAGCGGTGCGGGACGTTGCCTTGCGCCGGCGGGACCGGGGTCGCCAGCGGCTGGCCGGCCACCCAGTCAAGCAGGGCCTTGGGCTTGGCCAGGACATCGCGGCCGGCGGACCACCACGCGCGTCCCCCGGCACCGAAATCGGCAGCGTAGGCGGTCGCGGACAGGCCCAGGCGATCCGCGATCCAGAGCGCGCGGACATCGTGCCAGCCTTGCGAGACGAAGACGACGTGCGCCCCCGGGAAAGCGGCGTGCGCCCGGACCGCGGAATCCAGCGTCCGCCAGCCATAAGGGTCCTCGACGATCGGCGTGCGCACGCCGGCTTCGACCAGTTGGCGCGCCATGGTGACCGCTTGCTCGGGCGTACCCGACGTCACGACGAGCCGCGGGCGACCGCCGCC
The DNA here is from genome assembly GCA_903882335.1 of uncultured Opitutia bacterium. Lineage (GTDB taxonomy): Bacteria > Verrucomicrobiota > Verrucomicrobiia > Opitutales > UBA953 > UBA953. The sequence continues at coordinate 1,210 of CAIRWP010000200.1, forward strand.
GCAAAGCCGGACCGTCGCCTCGATCCGCGCCCGGTACGTGCCCGAGGGCGTCCGCTGGTCGGCGAGGAACTCGTTCGTCCCCAGGAGGACCACGATGCTGCCGGCCGGGAGCTCCGACGGGTCCTCATGAAAACGACCCCAGCCGGCGGACCAGACCCAAGCGTTAGCCAAGCCGCCAAACGCGACCACGGCGGCCAGAAGCCAGAGGACCAGCCGTTTCACCCGTGAGGCCATCTTTAAACTCTAAACCGCGGGAAAAGCTAAAACAAGGGGCTAAAGCCGTTTTTACTGCTTAAAAATAGACAAACCTAGGTTGCCGACAGCCTGTTAGTGCTCATTATCTAGGACCGATTGGGACTGGCACGAAATCTGCCTACTTTTACTCATCATGAGCCTACCTCCCGCCGCCACGGCTGCCAAAGTCCTGGTCATCGACGATGACAAGGACCTCCGCTACTCGCTGCGCCGCGCCTTGGCCGGCCTGGGCCACCAGGTACTCGAGGCGGACAGCGGCGAGACCGGGGTCGCGCTCGCCAAGCGCGAGCAACCCGACGTCATCCTGCTCGACAACCGCATGGGCGGGATGAGCGGTATCGAGACGTTGCAGATGCTGCGCGGCGCGCAGCCCCAGGCGATGGTCATCCTGATGACCGCCTTCGGCACGACGCAGACCGCCATCGAGGCGATGAAGTTCGGCGCCTACGATTACGTGATGAAGCCGTTCGACCAGGCGAAGCTGATTACCCTCGTCGACAAGGCGCTCGGCGCCCGCCGCGACCTCGCCAACGCCGGCAAGGCCGGCCGCTCGCTCGTCAACCCGGCCGATTACAAGGAGGGTATCGTCGGTAGCTCCGAGCCCATGCAGGAGGTGCTCAAGTCCATCGGCCAGGTCGCGGCCAGCGAGGCCACCGTCCTCATCACCGGCGAGAGCGGCACGGGCAAGGAACTCGTCGCCCGCTGCATCCACCAGCATTCGCTGCGCGCCAAGGGCCCGTTTGTCGCGGTCAACTGCGCGGCGATCCCGGAGAACCTCATCGAATCCGAGCTCTTCGGCCACGAGAAGGGCGCCTTCACCGGCGCGACCAACCTCAAGCCCGGCAAGTTCGAGCTCTGCGACGGCGGCACCATCTTCCTCGACGAGATCGGCGACATGTCCCTGCCGACGCAGACCAAGGTGCTCCGCGCGATCCAGGAAGGCGAGATCCAGCGCGTCGGCGGCACCACGACCATCAAGGTCAGCGTCCGCCTCGTCGCCGCCACCAACAAGGACCTTGAGGCGATGGTGGCCTCGCGCCAGTTCCGCGAGGACCTCTACTACCGCCTCAACGTCTTCCGCATCCGCCTGCCCGCCCTGCGCCACCGCAAGACGGACATCCCCCTGCTCGTCGACTACATGCTGCAGCGCCAGTCGGCCGCGAAGAAGCAGCGCCCGAAGCGCCTGACCACCGAGGCCCTCGACGCGCTCCTCGCCTACGACTGGCCGGGCAACGTGCGCGAGCTCGAGAACGTCGTGCAGCGCGCCAACGTGCTCGCCAAGGGCGAGACGATCCTCGCGAAGGACCTGCCGCCCGACGTGCTCTCGCCCCGCAAGCTAGCCCCCGCGGCCGCGCCCACCGGCGGCGCCGCGCCCGCCGCGATCCCGGAAGCCGTCGCGGCCCCCGCCGCCGCCGGCCTGACCGGCGCCTACGACGCGATCTACCGCCAGCTCCGCACCGCCGACGGCCGCGACATCCTCGCGGCCATCGAGCTCGACATGATCCGCCGCGCGATGGAGGAGACCCGCGGCAACCAGCTCCGCTCGGCGCTCATCCTCGGCATCAACCGCTCCACCCTCAAGAAGCGGCTCAACGAGATGCGCGAAGCCGGCATCAAGGTCTTCACTTAACCTTTGCCAGAGGCCCGGAACGGGTTTGTTTAGGAAGCGCCCCCATGAGCTCCTCCCCCCTCCGCCCTACCCTGCTGGCCACGGCCGCGCTCTTCCTGAGCGCGTATGCCGCGTTCGCCGGCGAACCCATCCAGATGTTCGACGGCAAGTCCCTCGCCGGCTGGAAGCCGTCCAAGAACTCGCCCGAAGGGACCTATAAGGTCGAAGACGGCGTCCTCCAGATCCGCGGCGGCCAGGGGCATCTCTTCTTCGTCGGCGCCGACGGCAAGGCGTCCTTCAAGAACTTTGATTTCACCGCCAAGGTGAAGACCTACCCGGGCGCCAATTCGGGGCTCTACTTCCACACGACCTATGAGGACAAGGGCTGGCCCTCCCAAGGCTACGAGTGCCAGGTCAACGGCAGCCACAAGGACAACAAGCGCACCGGCGGTCTGTACGCCGTCCGCGACGTGCTCAACACGCCCGCCGCGCCCGACAACGAATGGTTCGACTACCGCATCCGCGTCGAAGGCAAGCGCATCCAGATTTGGATCAACGGCAAGCAGACCGTCGACTTCACCGAGCCCGCTGACTGGACCCCGCCGAAGGGCATGCCCGGCCGCAAGCTCGGCGCCGGCACGTTCGCCATCCAGGCCCATGATCCGGGCTGCAAGGTCGACTACAAGGACCTCAAGGTCGAGGTGCTCCCCTGATCACCGGACCGGCACGCTGAGCGCCAGGTTCAGCGACGAGACAAGGCGGGCCCGCAAGGGTTCCGCCTTTTTCGTGAGACGACGTTGCTCCTGCTCGTACTCGCTCCGCCCTTCCGGCGTCTCGATGCGGATCGGCGCGAGGCCGACCGCCGAGAAATCGTACGGGCTGGCGCGCATGTCGACGGACCGGGCGTCGCGCGCGAGCTCGAAGGCATCGGCCGTCAGTTCCGCCGGCACCCACGGGGCCGACTTCATCGCCCACTTGTAGAGATCCATCGTGACGTGCACGCAGCCCGGCTGCTCGTTGGCCAGGCGGCCATCGAGGTCGGGGCTCAGTTTGTTCAAGGGCCGCGCGGGCGGCGTGAAGAAGCGGAAGGCATCGTAATGGGTGCAGCGGATCGGCAGGGTGCGCACGACCGCGTCCGTACCCTCCGGGCCAAGCCGCAGGGGCCAGCCTTGGTGACGGCGTTCCGCCGCCTGCTGGTAGACCATCGCCCATTCATGCAGGCCGAAACACCCGAGAAACGCCGGGCGACCCGCGACGGCGACGCACAGGTCGCGCGCGAAAGCCAGGCGGGCGCGTTGCGCATCGTCTGGCGCCACGACGCGCACGAGGCCGTCGGCCCCGCGGCCAAAGCGCGCATCCGTCAGCAGCTCATCGGCCTCGGCCAAGGCCACGCCGGCGCCGGGCGTCCACCGCCGCAGCGCGCTCAACCGGAACGGGTAATAGGTGAAGAGGAAGTCCTCGACCGGCTCGCGCTCCCCGGCCTCGGCGCGACGGCGCCGCGCTTCCCCGAACGCCGCCCCGCGCGCCTCATGGGCCGCGCGCCGCGGACGCCAGTCCTCAGGATTCAGCACCGTCTCCGTCGACTGGACCTCGGAGCCGCTCACTCGCAGCAACGGCGGTGGTGCGCGGCGACCTTCACGTATTTCTCCGCCCAACCCGGGAGCGCGGCCTGCTCGGCCGACGTCAACGGACGGACGACCTTGGCGGGCGAACCGAGCACGAGCGAGCCGGGCGGGACGACCGTGCCCTTGGTCACGAGGGCCTGGGCCCCGACGATGCTGCGCGCGCCGATGACGGCGCCGTCGAGGATCGTGGCGTGCATGCCGATCAGGCACTCGTCCTCGATGCGGCAGGCGTGGAGCATGGCCAGGTGCCCGACGGTCACCCGCTGACCGATCACGGCGGGCATCGCGTCCGCCACGTGGACCACCGCCCCGTCCTGGATGTTGGAGCCGTCGCCCACCTCGATGGCGGCGATGTCGCCCCGGAGCACGGCGCAGGGCCAGATGCTGGCGGCGGCGCCCACGGTGACGTTGCCGATCACGACCGAACGAGGGTGCACGTAGGCCGTCGCGTGGATCCGGGGGCCTCGCAGGAGATTACGGGTCAGTTCCTGGGACAAAGCTTTGTCCGGGTCGGGCAGGTCGCCGGCAGCGTGGAACGGGTTCATGGCCCCCAAGATGGGCTGGGGCACCCCGGACGGGAAAGAAATAAGCAGGGAAAACGCGAAAAGCCTCGGTTTACCCCCGGTACACCCCCCGGAAGACCCCCC
>CAIRWP010000201.1 GCA_903882335.1 uncultured Opitutia bacterium
AGGGCTGGGGCTGGGGCTGGGGCTCGTTCGATGCATCGAGGTAGGGCTGACCGTACTCGGTCGGCCGCTGGCATAGCCGTTTGCTTCAGAGACGAAACTGCTGGCGCCTGACCTCATTAGCGCGAACACCTGTCCCTCGCCCAAGCCCTGGCCCTATCCCTGCCCCTATTTCAACAACCCCTTAATCTTCCATTAAGCCCTCCCGCCTTATACTTCATCCATGATGAAATCGTCGTGCCTCCTCCCCCTGTTGGCCTTGACCCTCGCCAGCACCGCACGCGCCCACATACCGCCGGTCGAGGCCAAGCACCGCCCGACGGAAGCGGCGCCGATCGCGACCCGTTTCACCTTCTTCCTACCGGCCGCGACCGGCTCGACCGGTCCCACGCCCCCGCTGGCCGCTCCCTTCGCCGCCTTCGCCCCGAAGGTCGGCGTCCGCTGGGACGAGAAATACCTCTACGTGGAGGCCAAGGGTCTGCCGGACCACCCGTTGATGGCCGGCATCAAGTCCTGGCAGCAACAGGTGCCGATCCCGCAGACGTACGTCGGCGAGCGGGCCTGGCGGATCCCGCTCCACCCGGTGCCAGCGAAGGAGCCGATGTCGGCCAAGACGCACTTCCTGCGCGGCGCGATCGCGCTGGCCGCGAACGGCGTGCCAATCTTCAACGCGCTCAACAACCGCGGCGACGACGCCAAGAAATTCGGCGAGCTCGACAGCTTCGGCGGCCACTGCGGCAAAGGCGACGACTACCATTACCACGACGCGCCGGTCTTCCTCGAGCAGACGCTCGGCAAGGGCAAGCCGATCGCGGTCGCGCTGGACGGCTACCCGATCTACGGCTTCAACGAGCCCGACGGGGGCGCGCCGGGCAAGCTCGACGAGTTCGGCGGGCACGACACGAAGGCCTTGGGCTACCACTACCACGCGCAGAAGGTCTACCCGTACATCAACGGCGGCTTCCACGGCGAGGTGACCGAGGTTGACGGCCAGGTCGACCCTCAGCCTTCCGCCAGCCACGTGCGCCGCGAAGGCTCGGCCTACTCGCAGCAGCCGTTGCGGGGCGCCTTGATCAAGGACTTCGTGGTCGCTGCGGACGGCAAGCATTACGCGCTCAACTACGCGCTCAACGGCAAGGCCCTGAGCGTGAAGTACGCGGCGAACGAGGACGGCACCTGGACCTTCATCTATTCCAAGCCGGACGGCACGACCGAGACCGAGACCTACAAGCCGGGTGAGCGCCGGGCCGGCGGCCAAGGCGCCCCGGGCGGCGAGCGCCCGAAGGGCGGCAAGGGAGGCAAACGCCCGCCGGCTCCGGAGCAGCCGGGCGCGAAGGGCGAGGTGACCAAGCAGCTGCTGAACCGTTAGTCGATTGACCGCTTGCCCTGAGGACGCCCGCAAGGCAGGGTCGGCCTACCCCTATGAAGACGCTGCCCCTCGGCCTCCTCCTCGCCCTCGCGCCCTTCGCCCAAGCCGCCGACCCGTCCCCGGCGAAGCCCGCCGAAACCGTGAACATCGCGCCCAAGGCGAAAGCCAAGGCCCCCGACCCGGCCATGGCACCCATCAAGGACGTCGCCGGCCTCCCGCGCATCCTCCTCATCGGCGACTCGATCTCGATCGGCTACACCCTGCCCGTCCGCAAACTGCTCGACGGCAAGG
>CAIRWP010000202.1 GCA_903882335.1 uncultured Opitutia bacterium
CCCGCCCAACCCAACCTCTCCGTCGTGCTGGCCGACGTCGAAGGCGTCAGCGCGGAGGACATGGCCAAGTTCCGCATCGCCGCGATGAAGTCCTTCCGCGACCCGGAGGTCGTCGCGGCCCGCGAGAAACTCAAGAAGATGGGCGCCAACACCCAGTTCCTCTCCGGCAAGGAGAAGGCTGACATGAAGGAGGAATTCGAAGCCCTCACCGCCAAGATCCGCGAGACCACCCGCGCGGCCATCGGCAAGGCCGACCCGAGCCTGAGCGCCGAGGTCATCGCCAAGATCAGCGAGGTCGTCGAGTCGCGGATGCGGCCGGCGGGCCGCTGAGACGCAACTTCAGCCCCTCACCGGGGTTGCACCTATCGACCCATGAAAACCGCCTTCCTCTTCCTCCTCGCCGCCACCCTTGCGCTGCCGGCCGCCGACAGCCCCGAGGCCAAGCCAGGTAAGCCTGCCAAGGCCGGGCGCGCCGCGTTCGTGCCCGACATCGAGGGCGTCGCGAAGGAGGATATGGCCAAGTTCCGCGCCGCCTTCGCCAAGGCCCAGCAGGACGAGGCCGTCAAGACCGCCCGCGAGAAGCAGCTCGAGAAGCGCAAGAGCATGGAATTCGCCACCGCCGCCGAGAAGAAGGACTCCCGCGCCGAGGTCGAGGCCCTCGCCGAGGACGTCCGCAAGGCGCTCCGCGCCGCCGTCGCCAAGGCCGAACCTTCCCTCTCCCAGGAGACCATCGAGAAGATCACCGACGCAATGGAGGACAAGCTGAAGGAGAAGGCCAAGGAAGCCGGCGCCGGCAAGAAAGGGGCCGACGCCAAGACGCCGGCCAAACCCTTCCCCTTCGGCGACAAGGCGAAGACCGAGGAGAAGAAGCCCGCGGCCGCGCCCGCCGCCAAGTAAGCGACCTGGTTCGCCGACCACGAAGCCCCGGACCTCCGGGGCTTTTTCGTGCGCCGCCGACTACTTGGCGGGCGCCGCGGCCGGCGCGCGCAAACCGGCCATCACGGCGGTGAGCTCCTCGTCCTTGAGCGGGCGCGACCAGAGCAGGAAACGTCCGATTTCACCGTCGAAGGATTCTAAGCCCGGGTGCTGCGTGGCGTCGCGCTCCTGGCCGATCGACAACTTGGAGGCGTCCGCCGCGGGATTGACGGGGAAACGACCGACGGCCACGGCCTTGGGCTCGTCGACGAAGAGCTCGATCGCGACGGTGCCCGGGCCCGCCCCCAAGCGACCCGCGACGACGTAACGGCGGCCCACCTCGAGTTTCGGTCCGGCTACCTTCGGATTGTTCACGTCGAAACGACCGAACGTCAGCCCGTTGCGGGCGCCCCACCAGAGCGTGTTATCGTCATCCAGGCAGCCCCAGACGCCCTCGTATTTGCCGCCGTTGCGCAGGTTGCCGAAGAAGGAGTTCACATCCTTGAGCCCGCCCTTGGCTTGCACGTAAGGCTTGAGCACGGCGACCCAGGTGCAGCCATCGCCCTTGATCAGGCCATCGAAGGCCTTCTCGTCGTGACAAAGTAGTTCCTGGGCTCGGAAGACGAGGGCGCCCTCGCCCACGACCGGCAGCCCCGAACCGGGCACCTTGCGGCCTTTGTCCTGGCCGACGAACTCCCGGACCTCCGCCGGGCCGGCCTGGTTGGTCCACGTCGCGACCCGCCCCTTCGTATCCAAAGTAACGCCGCGCGCGGCGTCGAGATCCACCCGCAAACCCTCGGCGAGGGGCGCGGGCCAAGCCTGGGCCGATAGGCGGGCACCGCCAAGGATGAGGACGAGCAGAAAGTGTCGCATCCCGGAAAACTAGCCTCGACCCGCGCCGGGGCAACCCCATCCCGCCTGGCGATTTGAGCGGAAATAAGGGCCACGCGACCGCTTTCGGCTGGAAGTCGTCGGTCTTAGGATCAATCTAAAACCCATGTCCCTCCGTCTGCTCCCCCTCCTCGGGCTCACCGGCTTGGCCGCCCTCGCCGGCCGCGCCGAGAGCGCCGACACCGTCTTCATCGAGGCCGAGTCCCTCGCCAGCCACGGCGGCTGGAAACTCGACACGGCTTTCACCAACATCGTCGGCTCGCCTTACCTCCTCGCCCACGGCCTCGGCAAACCGGTCGGCGACGCCACCGGCACCGTCCGCATCCCCGCCGCCGGCGAGTACCGGGTCTGGGTACGCACCAAGGATTGGGTCGCCCACTGGAAAGCGCCGGGCACCCCGGGCCGCTTCCAGTTGATCGTCAACGGCCAGCCGGTCGCTGCCGAATTCGGCAACCAGGGAGCCGAATGGCATTGGCAGGCCGGCGGCAAGGTCACCCTGCCCGCGGGCGACGTGAAACTCGCCCTCCATGACCTCACCGGTTTCGCCGGTCGCGCCGACGCCATCCTCTTCAGCAAGGACGCCGCCTTCACCCCGCCCGAGGGCGAGGCGCTGGTCGCCGCCCGCTCGAAGTGGAACAGCCCGCAGGGGCCGGAAGACCAGGGCGAATTCGACCTCGTCGTCGTGGGCGGCGGCTACGGCGGCCTCGGGGCGGCCCTCTCGGGCGCCCGGCAGTCGCTGAAGGTCGCGTTCATCCAGGACCGCTTCGTCCTCGGCGGCAACGGCAGCTCGGAGGTCGGCGTCTGGGCCATGGGCGGCACCACCCGCGGCAAGTACCCTCACCTCGGCGAAATCATCGAGGAGATCGCAGACCGCTCCCCCGATAGCCCGGGCCGCGTCGACAGCTTCGGCGACGAGCTGAAGGAGAAGGTCGTCCGCGCCGAAAAGAGTATCAGCCTCTTCCTCGGCCACTTCGCGACCGGCGTCGTCATGGACGGCAACCGCATCGCCGCGGTCAAGGCGATCGACGTCCGTACCGGCCGCGAGCGGGTCTTCCGCGCGAAATTCGTGGCGGACACCACCGGTCACGGCTGGGTCGGCGCCTACGCCGGCGCCGATCTCCGGCAGGAACCGGACAAGCGCATGGGTATGTCGAACATGTGGTTCTACCAGGACGCCGAGCAACCCACGACCTGGCCCGCTACGCCTTGGGCCCTGCCCTTGGCGCTGGGCGACTTCCCGCCCTTGCAGAAATCCAAGTCGGTCCTCGACGAGAAGCCCTTCATGAAGGCGGAATGGTTCTGGGAATCGGGCTTCGACAAGGATCCGATCAAGGACCTGGAATACATCCGTGACTGGAACTTCCGGGCGATCTACGGCGCCTTCTCGGCCCTGAAGAACGGACCGGAGCACGCCAAGTACGCCCGCGCCGACCTCAGGTGGGCCTCGCATGTGGGCGGCCCGCGCGAATCCCGCCTGCTCACCGGCGACATCATCCTGACCAAGGAGGACATCGTGGCCCGTAAGGATTTCCCCGACGGCTGCGTGCCCACGACCTGGGACATCGACCTGCACTACGCGCGCGAACAGTACGCGAAGAAGTTCCCCGAGAATCCGTTCATCTCGCGCGCGGCCTTCGGCTACGTGGACCCGAGCGGCAAGCACGTGGTCGCCGTCGACCGCCGCAACGGCTACCCCCTGCCCTACCGCCTGTTCTACTCCAAGAACATCAGCAACCTCTTCATGGCCGGCCGCCACATCTCCGTCACGCACGAGGCCCTCGGCACGGTGCGGGTCATGCGCACCATCGGCATGATGGGCGAGGTCGTCGGCAAGGCCGCCTACCTGGCCGTCCGCGAAAAGACCGACCCGCGCGGCGTCTACGCCCAACACCTGCCCGAACTCATCAAACTGATGGAGCAACCGGGACGCATGCGCCGCACCGAGCTCAAGGGCGACCTATTCCTGGATAACGCGATCGCGGACTATAAGCTCTTGCCCGTCGGCCGCATGAACGCCGATCTCGGCAAGGCCGCGGGGGCGGGGCCCAAGCTCTCGACGGAAGAGAAGGCCGAACTCACGAAGCTAGCCGGCCTGGTCGTCGACGACACCGAGGCCAAGCTGAAGGGCCGCTGGACCTCGGGCGCCGGCATCCCGCACCTCGGCGCCGGCTACCACTACGCCCCGAAGGGCGACAACGAGGCCGAGTACACCTTCGAGATCCCCAAGACCGGCCGCTACGAGGTCCGCATCTACTGGGCCGGCCATGAGAACCGCGCCAGCAACGCCACCGCCACGCTGAACCCGACGGGCGACAAGGCCGTGACCGTCACCCTGAACCAGAAGACCACGCCGGAGGGCGGCTTCCACGCGGTCGGCACCTACGAATTCACCGAGGGTCGCCGCACGGTCACCCTCGGAGGCCGCAACGCCAACGGCAACATCCACGCCGACGCCGTCCAGCTGGTGCCCGCGAAATAAGCGATGTCGCCGCGCGCGCAGACCTGGCTGCTTCGCGGCTGGCGGCTGGCCGCCCTCGCGTGCGCCGCGCTCCTGCTCCACCGCGCCACGCCGCCGCGGGAAACGGCGTTGACGCGGCTGACCTTGGCCGACGTGCAGGCCTTCTTCCCGCAGGCCCGCCAATTCAAGGCGGGACCGCAGGAGACCCTGCTCGCGCAGGACGAGTACGGCAACCGGGTCGGGCGCCTGCTCACCACTTCCCCGGATGCAGACGCCATCCTCGGCTATTCCGGGCCGACGAACGTGCTGGTGGCGCTCGACAACCAAGAACGCATCGTCGGCACCCGTATCCTGACGAGCGAGGACACCCCCGATCACGTCGACAAGCTGCGGGACAACGCCGCCTTCGAACGGGGCTTCAAGGACTGGCGGCCGACCTCCCAGCCCGCGCCGAAGCTCGAGGGCTACGCCGGCTCGACCTTGACGGCCCTCGCCATCGAGGAATCGATCCAGAAGCGGCTCTCGGGCAACTACGCCTCCCTGCGCTTCCCCACCCCGCTCAAACTCGAGGAGATCAAGTCCGTCGGCTTCCCCGAAGCCCGCGGCTTCGAGCCCAACACCCCGCGCCTCGGCTGGAACCTCGTCCGCGGTCCGGGCAACGCCCACCTCGGCTTCGTGGTGCGCACCTCGCCGTCGGGCGACGAGGTCAACGGCTACGCGGGCCCGACGGACACGTTGATCGCGCTGGCAAGCGACGGGCTGACGCTGCGTCAGGTGGTCATCCGGGAAAC
>CAIRWP010000203.1 GCA_903882335.1 uncultured Opitutia bacterium
CCTTTGAGGACATCCGCGAGCTCGCTGATGGTGAGGGGGGCCGAGGCCATGTCGGCAGGTTCGGGGATTTAAGAGGGGAGGGCAAGAGGGGGATGCGGAAGGGCTAGGGCTTGGGCCGGGGCTAGGGCTTGGGTTAGGGCCGGGGGAAGGGAAGATGCAGAGATGCGATGAGGAGCAGGGTCAGGGACAGGGGAAGGATTTGTCTGACCCTATTGCTCTTTTTACATCCAGGTAGGGCTGACCGTCCACGGTCGGCCGCGGACCAGCAGGGACGCTGGTCCCTACCGGCGCGGAACGCGCGAAAAGAGGCTACTGGTAAGCTCGATTCAGCACTCGATTCCGCACTCCGTACTCTGTCCTCGGTCTCTGTGGTAGGGCTGACCATCCACGGTCGGCCGCGGACCAGCAGGGACGCTGGTCCCTACCTCGAGACAGCTAGGGTAGCACGCGGTGCTGTCCTTACCTGTGACGGGCGCGCCCCTTGCCCACGTGCCCGCTTGCCAGCGTGTCCCCTTCACTTCTCACTGCCCGCATGAAGATCGCGTTCGTCGGCACGGGAGTGATGGGCAAGAGCATGGTGATCAACCTGCTCAAGGCCGGCCATACGGTCATGGTCTACACCCGTACCAAGGCGAAGGCCGAGGACTTGTTCGCGCTGGGCGCGACCTGGGCCGACTCGCCGGCCGCGGCCGTCCGTGGGGCCGACGCCGCGATCTCGATGGTGGGCTACCCGAACGACGTGGCGGAGGTCTGGCAGGGTTTCCTGTCCGCCGCGCGCCCGGGCTGCCTGGTGATCGATATGACCACCTCGAGCCCCGCCTTGGCCCGCCAGCTGGCGGCGGCGGCGACGGCGAAGGGGTGCCATCCCCTGGATGCCCCGGTGTCTGGCGGCGACCGTGGCGCGCGCGAAGGCACCATGACCATCATGGTCGGCGGCGAGGCCGCGGCGTTCGAGCAGGCCCGTCCGCTCTTCGAGGCCATGGGCAAGACGATCTCCTTGCAGGGCGGGCCGGGCGCCGGGCAGCTTTGCAAGCTCGCCAATCAGATCGCGATCGCCTCGGGCATGGTCGCGATGGCGGAGGCCCTCGCCTTCGCGCGCGCCAACCAGCTCGACCTTGAGGCCGTCCTGAAAGCGCTCTCCGGCGGCGGTGCCTCCAGCTGGGCCCTGCTCAACCTCGCTCCTCGTGTGCTCAAGGGCGACTTCGCCCCGGGTTTCTACGTGAAGCATTTCGTCAAGGACATCGGCCTGTCCCTCGAGGTCTGCCGCGAACTGAAGCTCTCGCTCCCCGGCCTCGAGCTCGCCGCGAAACTCTACGCCGACGTCGAAGCCGCCGGTGACGGCGACTGCGGCACCCAGGCGTTGGCCCGGCTGTATTTCTCGAGGTAGGGGCAGCACCGCGTGCTGCCCTAGGTGGAGGCGGTTAGCGGATAGCGGTTGGGGGATGGATGCAAAAGGGACAGGTGGATACAATAGGGTCAGGGGAAGGGTTCAGTTACATGTATTTTGAACTCCATGTTTTTACCTGACCCTGACCCTTTGGTCTTTTTGCCTCGGTCGGCCGCGGACCAGCGGGGACGCTGGTCCCTGCCTGGCGCGAATGGTATTCGCGAGCGGTTGGGGGTTAGCGGTTAGCGGCTTGGCCGAAGAGGCAACAGGTGCGCTCGATCCAGCGCTCGACCCAGCACTCGCTTCTGCATGTCGCGTAAGGCGACCGTTCAGGGAGCCAGCCCGGTATTGCCCGAGATCTTAACGTCCACGCAGCCGTTCGTTGGCGGGATGTCGCGGACGGGACCTTCGAAGTGGTTGCCCTGGATGGCGATCCGGGATCCCCCGGGCATAAAGGTGATCGCATGGCTGGCCGCAGGGCCGCTCCGGAAGCGGTTGTTGCGCAGGATGACATCCCCGTAGGCGCCGCCGACTTCGTAGGTCGTGAAATACATCTCGGGGTATCGCTCGTAGGCGCCGGTCAGGAAACTACGTCGCCCGCGCTGCGGATCCGCCTCGCATTTCGTGGTGTTCCGCTCGAACACGTTGTCTTCGATGAGCAACCCGCTAGGCTGGTTGATCCAGGAGCCGCGGCCGCCGTGCCGGAAGGTATTACCGCGGAGGACGACGTCCCGGCAGGATTTCTCGATGCTGACCACCCGGGAGCCATTGGTCCCGTCGACGACGTTGTTCGTGATCAGCGCGCCTTCGCAGAACTCGGCGAGGAAGAAGGCGCCCATGCGCGAACCGAGGATCCGGTTGCCGTCGAAGACGATCCGCCGGCTTTTCTGGATATGCATCGTATCCCCCAGCGCGCTGAGGGCGTTGCCGCGGACTTCCACGTCCTCGCAGCCGACCAAGTCGAG
>CAIRWP010000204.1 GCA_903882335.1 uncultured Opitutia bacterium
GACCTGCTCGACTGATCAGGCCGACAGGGCGGCGAAGATCGCCTCGGCGCGGCGAAGGGCTTCCTCGCGCGTCGGCGCGGTCACGGTCACGTGCCCCATCTTGCGGCCCGGGGCGGCCTGGCCTTTGTCGTAGAGGTGCAGCTTCGCGGACGGATCCGCAAGGACCTTGGTCCAATCGGGTTCCTGCCCTTGCTTCCACAGGTCGCCCAGGAGGTTGAGCATGACTGACGGCTGCAGGGGCTTGGTGCCGCCGAGCGGCAGGCCGCAGACCGCGCGGACATGCTGCTCAAACTGGCTCGTCTCGTTGGCGTCGAAGGTCTGGTGACCGCTGTTGTGCGGGCGGGGGGCGAGCTCGTTGACGATGATCCGGCCATCCTGCACGAACATCTCGACGGCGAGGAGGCCGACGAGCCCGATCTGCTCCGCGATACCGAGCGCCAAGGCGCGGGCTTCGGCGGCGGTCGCGTCGGTGATGCGCGCCGGCGAGATCGAGAGGTGGAGGATGTGGTTGCGGTGGGTGTTCTCGGCCGCGTCGTAGACGGCGGTGCGGCCATCGACCGTGCGCGCGACCAACACGGAGATCTCGAGTTGGAAGGGGATCCACGCCTCGAGGACGCCGAGGACGCCACCGATCTTGGCCCACGCGGCGGCGAGGTCGGCCTCGGCGGTCGGCAGCTTGACCTGGCCCTTGCCGTCATAACCGAAATCCGCGGTCTTGAGGACGCAGGGGAAGCCGATCGTCTGCACGGCGGCCTGCAGTTCGGCGAGGGAGGCGACGACCGCGAACGGGGCGCAGGGGATGCCGGCTCCGCGCAGGAATTCCTTCTCGCGGCGACGGTTCTGGCAGATCGCGAGCACGTTGGCCGACGGATGGCTCGGCACGTTCCGGGCGACAAACTCGACGGTCGCGGGCGGGATATTCTCGAACTCGAGGGTGATGCGACCGCAGCCTTGGGCGAAGCGCGTGAGCGCGGCGGTGTCGCTCCAATCGGCCGTCACATGCTCATCGGCGAGCGCGGCGGCGCAGGCCCCGGGGGCGGGATCGAAGGTGCGGACCTTGTAGCCGAGGCGGCGGGCGGCGATCGCCGACATGCGGCCGAGCTGGCCGCCGCCGAGGATCCCGATGGTTCCGCCGGGCTGCAGGGGGCGCTCCATGATCAGCGCTGCTTGCCCTGGCGGCCGGGAATCGGGTTATCGAGCACGGCCTTGGTCTGCTTCGCACGGTAGGCGTCGAGTTTCTTCGCCAACGCGACGTCGTTCAGGGCGAGGATGGCGGCGGCGCCGAGGGCGGCGTTGATGGCGCCGGCGCGGCCGATCGCGAAGGTGTGCACCGGGATGCCGGCAGGCATCTGGACGATGGAGAGCAATGAGTCGATACCGTCGAGCGCCTTGGACTGGACGGGCACGCCCATGACCGGCAGCACCGTCATCGCGGCGGCCATGCCCGGCAGGTGCGCGGCGCCGCCGGCCCCGGCGATGATGACCTTCAACCCGCGCTTCTTCGCGGCCAGGGCGTAGTCCTTGAGCTTGAGCGGGGTGCGGTGCGCGCTCACAACCTCGCTCTCGAAGGGAATCCCCAGGAGCTTGAGGGTGTCCGCGGCATGGATCATCGTCTCCCAGTCGGACTGGGAACCCATGATGATGCCGACGACGGGCGCGGTGGTGGAAGGACGGGCCATGCGACCAGCGTGTCCGTCCCGGTCCGGCTGTGAAGCCCGAACCGAAAAAACCTAGTCGACGTACGGGACGTATTCGGGGACGAGCGCCCGCAGGCCCTGCTTGCAGGCGGCCCGCTCCAGCGGGAGCAGGGCGCGCACGTCCGCC
>CAIRWP010000205.1 GCA_903882335.1 uncultured Opitutia bacterium
CGAGATCATCAACGACCTCCGCAAGACCAACCCGACCGCCGGCGTGCCCGATGCCATCGTCTTCGCGGCGGTGCAGCGCGGCGTGCACCGCTTCCGCGTCCCGGCGGATTTCCCCGCCGGCCTCTTCGTCCGCCTCGGCGAGCTCGGCCTCGAGCTGACGCCGGTCACTGGCGCGCTCTTCCCGCACCGCTGGGTCAAGTCCAAGGCCGAACTGGCGGGCATCCGCGCCGGCAACCACGCCGCTTGCGCCGGCTTCAAGGCCGTGGAGCAGGCCCTCGCCGAGGCCAAGCCGGATAAGAAGGGCAAACTTTTCTGGAAGGGCGCGGTCCTCACCGCGGAGGTGCTTCAGGACGAGGTGCAGGCCGCAGTCATCCGCGCCGGCGGGCTTTGCGACACCGGCCTAATCTGCGCGCCGGGCGACCAAGCGGTCGACTGCCATTGCCAGGGCTCCGGCCCCCTCTACGCCGGCCAGCTCCTCGTGCTCGACATCTTCCCGCGCGACCGCGCTTCGTGGAACTACGGCGACATGACCCGCACGTACCTCAAGGGCAAGGCCACGCCCGAGCAGCGCCGGATGGTCACCGCCGTCAAGGAAGCCCACGGCCGCATCCTCAAGGCCCTGCGGGCCGGCAAGACCGGGGCGGAAATCCATCGCATCCCCGTCGATTATTTCCAGTCCCTCGGCTACCACACCGGTCTGGTGAAGGGTACGTACGTCGGTTTCTTCCATGGTTCCGGGCACGGCCTGGGTTACGACATCCACGAGGAGCCCTACCTCTCGTTGCGCAACCCCGCGCCGCTGCTGGCCGGTAACGCCATCACCGTCGAGCCGGGCCTTTATTATCCCGGCATCGGCGGTTGTCGCTTCGAGGACTGCGTCGTGATCACCGCCAAGGGCTGCGAACTGCTCTCGAAGCATCCCTACCGCTGGGAGATCGCCTGAGCATGGCGACGGGCCGGGGCAGGGCGGGGACCCACACGACGTTGACCGACGCCGCCCGTCCCGTCGCCGAAGCCTTGGAGCGTCATGGCCGCGTCTCCCGCGGCGTCATCACCGCCGGCCTCGGCGCCCGCACGTTCTCGATCAAGCTCGTGCCGATCACGGGCGGGCTTCGGGTCACGGTCGTCTCGAAGGGCTCCCGGCAGGACCTGCGCGTCTATGGGCTCACCACGGAGCGCGTGCGCACGATCCTCGGCGGGCCGGACTTCTCCCACTACCTCTTGAATCTCCCGAAGTGAGCGCCGTCCCCGAGATCCTCGCCGAGACGACCGTCGCCGATTGGGCGGCGGCCGGCGAGGGCTGGACGCACTTCCCTTACTGCGCCGCCTATGCGGCGCCGACCTTGCCGGCCCGCTGGTCGTCCCTCCTGTCGGGCCGATACCATGCGGTCCTGGAAAGCGGCCGCACCGGCAGCCTCACGATTGTCGTCCCGCACGCGCCCCGCGCCCTGGCTTTCCACGCCGGCGGCCGGGTCGTCGTCTCCAATGAAGCGGGCGCGCACGAGGAGCCGACCGAACGCCCCCTGGCTTACCTGCGCCGTTGGGCCCGCGAGGTGCGCGCCCCGCGTCTCCCGGGCTGGCCTGCGTTCCAAGGCGGCTTCATCGCCGTCCTCGCGTATGAGCTCGCGACGCAGTTCGAGCCGGTGGCCGCGGCCCCCGCGGACCCGGAGGTCCCGCTCCTCACCTTGCTCGACGCGTCCGAGACCCTGGTGCATGACGCCGCGACCGGGCGTCTGACCGTCGTCGTCCTTGCGGCGGGCGGCGGCGCCTCGGCGCACCGCACCGCACGCGCGCGGGCACAAACCCTCGCCGCGGATTGGTTCCGCGCGGCGGCGACCCCGGCTTCGCCCGTCGGTACCGCGCCGTCCGCACCGGCCACGCCGCGGTGCGCGTCCCTCGACGAGTCGGCGTTCGTGCGGGCGGTGGAACGTGCGCAGGCTTACATCGCCGCGGGCGACACCTACCAAGTCAACCTCTCGACGCGGCTCGAAGTCCCGGCGGTCGATCCGCTCGCGGCCTACGAGGCCATGCGCGCCGGCAACCCGTCGCCCTACATGGGGTTCGCGCGGCTGCCGGGGGCCGCGCTCGCGTGCGGCTCGCCCGAGCTGCTCGTCTCGGTCGACGCCGGGCACGTCGCTTCCCGGCCGATCGCGGGCACGCGTCCGCGCGGCGCGGACGAGGCGGCGGATCTCGCCTGGGCGCGGGAACTCGCGGGCGATACCAAGGAGCGCGCGGAGCACCTCATGCTCGTCGACCTCCTGCGCAACGACGTCGGTCGCGTGTCGGCCCCGGGCACCGTGCGCGTCCCCGAGTTCATGGCGGTCGAGCGCTACTCGCACGTGATGCACCTCGTCTCGCAG
>CAIRWP010000206.1 GCA_903882335.1 uncultured Opitutia bacterium
ATTCATCGGCTGGCTCCATCAGGCGGCCGGTGCTGTAAGCGAGGAGCGAGCGGATCAGGTGGCGGGTGAACATCTCGTCGCGCTTGTCGTGCAGGATGTCGCGGAAGCCGACGAAGTCCCGGTAGGTCTCGCCGGAGGCGAACTCGCCCGAGGAGTCGATCTTCGGCGCCGGGCCCTTCTTGGGCTTTGCGTAATTCACGCGCCAGCGACCGACCGGGTCGAAGGACTCCAGGCTGAAGCCGAGCGGGTCGATCTTGCGATGGCACTCGGCGCAGGCCCGGTCATTGCGGTGTTTGGCAAGGCGCTCGCGGATCGTGGTCGCGCCGCTGACGTCCGGTTCGATGGCAGGGACGACGTCCGGAGGGGGCGGGGGCTTGATGCCGAGGATGTTCTCGCTGACCCACGCGCCGCGGGTGACGGGCGAGGTCTCGACGCCGTTGGCGCTGACCGTGAGCACGGCCGCCATGCCGAGCAGGCCCCCGCGGTGCGGGTCGCCCTGGAGGCTGACTTTCCGGAAGCCGTCGGCCAGGCGCAGGGTCTTCTGTTCGGGCAGGTCGTAGAGCTTCGCGAGTTTCTTGTCGATGAAGCTATGGTCCGCGCGCAGGAACTGGGTCACCGGTCGGTTCGACGCGAGCAGGTCACGGAAGAACAGGCGCACCTCGGTCTTCATGGACGCCGGCAGGTCCTCGGCGTAGTAGGCCCGGTTCGTCTCCCGGGGCGGTGGCATGCCGCCGAGCTCACGCAGGTTCAGCCAGCTATCCAGGAAGCCGTCGATGAAGCCCTCCAGTTTGGCGTCGGCCAGCAGGCGGTCGATTTGCTTCTTCAGTTCCGCGTCCTCGGTGAGTTTTCCCGACGTCGCCGAGGCGAAGAGAGTCTCGTCGGGGGGCGTGGCCCAGAGGGCGTAAGCGAGGCGCGTGGCGAGGTCATGCGGCTGCAGGCGACGGATGTTCTCCTGGGTGACCTCGCTCAGGTAGAGGAAGGAAGGGGAGCAGAGGATGAGTTTCACCGCGTCGAGCGCCGCCTGGCGCGGGCTGGCTTGCTCGGCGAGGCGCTGCTCGTAGAGCTTGCGGATGGGGGCACGGTCGGCGTCCTGCAGCGGGCGACGGTAGGCCTTCGTCGCGAAGGCGAAGAGTTGGTCGTGGGCGCGCGCCGCCTGGAAGCCTCCGGGGCCGAAGACGGCGACCTCTTCGGCGCCGCCCGCCGGCTCGGCCACCGGGCCTTGGACGACGATTTCGCTGATGCGGATATGCGGCAGCTTGCCTTCGCGGAGGATGTGCGAGCGGCCGACGCCGGAGGAGCCGACCGGCGTCGAGAACTCCTTCTCGTAGCGCTTGTTGATGGTGATCACCGAGGCGCGCGATTCGTACGGCCCGTTCGGGAAGATGAAGCGCGGGGTCTGGCCGGCCTCCAGCCAGACGCGGAACTTGAGGCGGGTGGGCGTGTTGTCGGGCACCACGCTGCTCGCGAGCAAGGGTTCGATGGCCTGCGGGTAGTGGATGTGGCCCTTGGTGATGTCGCCCGGCACGACGCCGAGGATGAAGGGTTCGGAGAGGTCGATGCCGAAGATGGCGGGGTCGTAATGGGTGTCGCGGTGCAGGGCCGTCGCCTCGACCTCGAGGTCGTAGAGGCCGGAGACCGGGACGCCCTGCCGGAAGTCCTCGATGTGGCCGTAGCCGCCCTGGCGGGTGTCGGTGTTCGGCTGTTCGTAGAGGTTGAGGTAGCGGAAATTGAAGGCGCTCTTGTGCGAGCCCTGCAGCTCCTCGTACTGGATGAAGTTCTTGTTGAACCGCCAGGTCTGCAGCGCGGTGACCGGCTTGCCCAGGCGGGTTTCGACGAGGCGGTTGGCGGCCAGGAAATACTGGTCGACCAGGAAGCCGGAGGTCACCAGCGACTGGCCGATCGTGTCGAGGTGGCGGGCGGTCTTTTCCTTCGGGAAGTCGGCGGTCAGCCCGAGCGTGTCGACGCGGCGGCCGAACAAGGTCGCCAGGGTGTTTTCGTACTCCCGGTTGGACAACCGCCGGAGGACCGTCCGCGAGCCGGTGCTCTGGAGTGAAGCCTGGGTCGCCTCGGTGGCGGCGCGCAGGGCGCGGATCGCCGCGAGGCGTTGGTCGTCGGTCGGCTGTTCGGCCTTCTTCGGCGGCATCTCCCGCAGGGTCAGCTGGTCGATGATGTCGCGCGCCTCGATCACCGCCGGCAAGGTCTTCAGCGGCAGCGCGAACTGTTCGAAGCTCCGGTCGCCTTTATGGACTTTGGCGTCGTGGCATTCCAGGCAGTAGCGACTGAGGAATTGCTCGACCTGTTTGGCGGGTGTCTCGGCGGCGGGCAGGGCGCCGGCCAGCAGGAGCGCGGACCCGGGCAGCCAGGCCGGCCGGCGGTACGCCCAGGTTCGGAATAGCGGAAGCAGGCTCACGACCGCGATGCGCTGAAGATCAGGCGAAACGCCCCGTGCTGCTGCCGAAGGCCGCCGTCTCGACGCCCATCTTCTGGGCGATGTCGACGAAGAGGTTGCAGAGCGGCACCTTGTGCTTCACCTCGCGTGAGACTTCGCGGAACGTGCCGTGCTTGTAGCCGCCGCCAGCGAGGAAGATCGGGAGGTCGGTGTTCCGGTGCGAGTTGGCGTCGCCCATGCCGCTGCCGAATAGCACGGTGGTGGAGTCGAGCAGGGTGCCGTCGCCGTCGTTCAGCTGCGCGAGGCGACCGACGAACTTACCATACTGCGCGATCTGGTAGCGCTCGAGGCTGATCAGGTGGGCGATTGACTCGGGGTCGTTGCCGTGGTGCGAGAGGCCGTGGTAATCCTTCTTGATGCCGAGGTGCTGCGGCATGAAGTCGCCGCCGATCTCCAGCGTGGCGATGCGGGTGCTGTCGGTCTGCAGGGCGAGCGCGATCAGCTC
>CAIRWP010000207.1 GCA_903882335.1 uncultured Opitutia bacterium
GGCGGGCCTCCGTCCAGCGGTGGATCGCGATGAGCGCCTGCCACTCATGCGGCAGCACCGAGCCCGGGGACAGGTACCACTCGCGCAGCAACGTCCCGCGCCCGTAGTGCATCAGCACGTAGTCGGACCAGTCCCGCGGCTGGTCGGTCTTGTAGGCCATCTGCCCGCCGGCGTTGCGGATGATCCCGTGAGTCATGATGTTCGCGATCGGGAACCACGGACGTTCGGAAGGGTCGCCCCACATCCGCCAGAAATACACGTCGCGGTCGGTCGTCGCCTGCGCGCGGCCGGCCAGCTCCGGCCAGTTGCCGTTGAATCCGTCATCACCCGCCAGGAGCCAGACCGAATCCGCGTAGTTCAGCCACGCCGGCGAATGCCACGTCCAGTTCGTCGCGTTGATGAAGACGCCGGCGGCGTTGGCCGGGTAGGTCGAAACACAAAAACCTCTGAACTCGGCGTCGTGCCCGTGGCGGTCCGTCGGTACCACGTTGGAAAGGTGGTTGAAGTCGAATTTGATGTAGGAAACCTTGGTCTGCTCGGTCAGTGTCCTGATCTGGGCGCCTAGATGGAGCTGGTACCGCATGTCCGCCAAGGAGTAGTGGGCGAAGTACTGCTTGAAGTAGGCGTTCGGCTGGGCCTTCGCGTACCCCTCTTTCACGCCCCAGCTGATGTCGTTCGTCGTGCCGTCCGCCGCCATCCAAAGCCCGAGCGAGGAACCTTGGGCGCGGAGCGTCTCGCTGAGCTTATCCAGGTCCTTCATGCCTGCGGGGAAGGCGCTGGCCGCGGGTTGCCACACCGATTTGCGATCCTGCCAGCCGTTGTCCGGCACCATGCCGTCGACCTTGATCCCCGAGCCCTTCAGCGCCTCGGCGAACTGGCGGTGAATGGCGGGCAGGTTATCCCCCTTCAGGTTCTTGCCCGCCGGGTCGAACCAGTTGTTGTAGTGCGTGTAGCTCCGGGTGCTGCCCTTCGTCCGGCTGTAGTCGATGACCGCCTGTTCCGGAGTCAGGCCACGCGGGACGGCGAAGACTCCGACAAAGGACGAACGCGTGTTAGGAGGAAACGATGTGAAGGCGGGCGGGAAACACAGCGCGCGCACGAGACCCGGCTGGGGCTTGGTCTCCAGCTCCGCCTGCTCGAAGTCGACGAAACTATGGTTACCGACCTTCTCGAAGCGGTGCGAGTAGGCCGCGGGCTGGTTGCCGTCCGTATGCCGCGTCAAGGTCGTGGGTTCGACCGGCATCAGGATCCATGCATCGTCAAAGACGACAGGCTCGCCACGTCCGCCACGTCCGACCTTGGCCTTGGTGCGGAACCGCTCCGTTTCGACCGTGACCTTTTGGTCGGGTTTGTTTTCCGGCCAGGAAATGTCCACCGCTTTAAAAATGGTGTCGGCAGGGATGCTCCTGGGCTTCTTGGGCAATATGTCTAGGTCGGAGATGAACATGACCAAGACCAAGGGAGGTGCCAGCGGACTGGTCGTTTGCTTAGGCCGAAGCGTGAAATCGACCTGCCCGAGGTAGCTGGGGTCGTGGGGCGAGCCTGCTTCTCCCTTTGTCTTCGACCAAGAATTCACCTTCGCTTCGTAATCATCGGCGGTGAGCACGGTGCCGTCCGAAAGACGGATCGCGAACTCGTCGCTGTCCACGTCGAGCGTCCGGCCGGTGGCCTGGTCGGTCCAGCCGAGCGTGCGGAAGCGCCCATCCTTCAGCTCGAAACGACGGATGAGGTTGCCGTTACGCAGCTCGTACGTCTCGG
The DNA here is from genome assembly GCA_903882335.1 of uncultured Opitutia bacterium. Lineage (GTDB taxonomy): Bacteria > Verrucomicrobiota > Verrucomicrobiia > Opitutales > UBA953 > UBA953. Next base: position 1,759 of record CAIRWP010000207.1, read on the forward strand.
CCTGGACCAAGGCGCTTAGGCAGAGCGCGAGCAGGGCAAAAAAGAAGCGGGGCATGGCAGGAATCTGCCACGCCCCGGTCGGGCTTCAAGCCCCGCAATCAAACGAGACCCTTTATTACTACTTCCAGATCACCTTGGACGGCTCGATGACGCTCGTCTGGTCCTTGGTCGGGAAGCCGGCCGGGACCGGGATGGTCACCTTGCCCGTCGCGGCCCATTCGGTGGAGCGGGCCAGGATGGTCTGGAAACCCACGCAGTGGAGGGCATCGAAGGTCTTATCGCCGGCCCAGAGGTGGCCCATCGAGGTGGTCACCACGCGGCCTTCGCCGAACTTGGCCCACCAGACCATCGGCTCGTGCATCTCCGTGCCGCCGAACTTCTCGGACGAGAAGGAGCTCTCGAGGACGTCCATGTGGTCGGCCGAACCGCGCATGCGGTGGTAGAGTTCATCGGAGGCGTGCAGCCACTCCGTCGGCAGACCCTGCAGGACGGGGTGGGCGGCGTCGCGGGTCTTGAGCGTGAAGGCGTGCTTGGAGCCGTGACCCGAGCCGAAGCCCTTGGTCTTGATCTTCTCGTCGGCCTCGGCGACCGCGACGGCCTTGCCGGTGGCGTCGTCGACGGCCACGCGCTGCCCGAAGGTCGCGCCGCGCCAGCCCACGCAGATCATCTCGTTGAAGTTCTCCCAGCCCGTGAAGGCGTTGTTGGCCGCGTGGACGTTGACCAGGCCGCCGCCCTTGAGGACGTACTCGGTGAACGCATCCTTCATGTCGGCGCCCCATTCCGGGCCGTTGTAGTTGTTCACGATCACGGCGTAGTCGGCGAACTTGGGCGCCCACTTGCCCCAGGCGTCCGCGTTGGCCTTGTTGAAGGCGGCCTCTTCTTCCTTCCAGGCCTTGAGCGCGGCGTCGTAAGCCTTCTTGCCGTCGGCGTCGCCCGCCTTGGGCTTGGCCGGCTGGGGTTTGGTGAACGCGGCCGGGGCGGTCGATACGTCGACCTTGAAGCGGCCGGTGGCCTCGAGGGTGGCCTTGCAGGACTCGGTCGTGCGGACCCAGTCGTGGTTGTTGCGACCGTCGATGATCAGGACCTTGATGGCGTCGGCCGCGGCGAGCGGCAGGGCCAGGAAGGCGAGCAGGCCGAGGAGCCCGAGCGTTTTCAGGGTTTTCATGGGGAAGGCCCCCATTGGAAGCGAAACCTCCCCGTCTGCGAGCGTTTTCAGCCTCGGTCGAGGGAACGGTAGTGGATCGCCTCGAGCAGGTGGGTCGTGGCGATGCGCTCGGCCTCGGCGAGGTCCGCGATGGTGCGGGCCACCCGGAGGATGCGGTCATAGGCGCGGGCCGAGAGCTTGAGCCGCTCCATGGCCTCTTGGAGCAGGTCCCCTTGGGCTTGCTCCAAGGCGCAGCAGACGCGGAGTTCCTTGCCGGCGAGCAAGGCGTTGCACCCCCCGGCGCGCTCGCCGAAGCGTCGCCGTTGCAAGGTGCGCGCCGCCTCCACCCTGGCCCGGATGGCCGCCGAGGGCTCGCCCGGCTCGCCGGCGCGCAGTTCCTCGATGGACAAGGCGGGCGCCTCCACCTGCAAGTCGATGCGGTCGAGCAAGGGTCCGGAGATCCGGCCGCGGTAGCGTTGGACGACGGTCGGTCCGCAGCGGCAAGTCCGCTGCTTGTCGCCGAGGTAGCCGCAGGGGCAGGGGTTCATCGCCGCCACCAGCATCAGGCGGGAGGGCAGCGTGACCTTCGCGGCGGCCCGCGAGACCGTCACGCTGCCGTCCTCCAACGGTTGCCGAAGCACCTCCAACACCGAGCGGCGAAACTCCGGTAACTCGTCGAGGAAGAGTACCCCGCGATGCGCGAGCGATACCTCGCCGGGCGTTGGCATCGCACCGCCGCCGATCATCCCCACGTCGCTGATGGTATGGTGCGGCGAGCGGAACGGACGCAGCCAGGCACGCGTCGGGTCCGCCACGTTCATGCCCGCGGCGGAATGCACCGCGAGGATCTCGAGGAACTCGGCCTTGTCGGGCGTGGGCAAGATGGAGGGGATGCGCTTCGCGATGAGCGACTTCCCCGAGCCGGGTGGTCCGATGAGCAGCAGGTTGTGCCCGCCGGCCGCCGCGATCTCCACCGCGCGACGTACCGCCAGCTGTCCTTTGACCTCCGAGAAATCGGGTTGCTCACCGAGGCCCGCGAAAGCGAACGGGTCCGTCACGGTGGGCAGGGGCTGGAAAGCCTCTTCGCCCGATAGGAAGCGCAGCGCCGCGTCGAGCGTGTCGACCGGCACGGCCTCGACGCCGTCGATAAGCGCGGCTTCCTGCGCGGCGGCGCGGGGCAGGATGACGCCCTTGAGTCCCGCGCGTTTGGCATAGGCGGCCAAAGCCACCCCGCCGCGGATCGCCCGGACCTGTCCGCTGAGGCCAAGTTCGCCGGCGAGGAGGTAGTGCGGGAGGCGGGTCTTCGAGATCTGCCCGGTCGAAGCGGCGAGCCCGACCGCGATCGGGAGGTCGTACATCGCGCCCTCCTTGCGGAGGTCGCCCGGCGCGAGGTTGATGGTGGTCACCGTCTCCGGCGGGCGGAGCCCGGTGTTGATCAGGGAGGAGATGACCCGGGTCTTGGATTCCTTGACCGCGGTGTCGGGCAGGCCGACCAGGAAGATCTCGAGCTCGCCGAATTCCCCGGTGTTGACCTCGATCTCGACGGCGACGGCTTCCACCCCCACGAGGGCGCCGGAACGGATGGTGGCGAGCATCCCGGACGGCAGGGGGCGGGGGCGGGCATGGCAAGGGGCGTTAACTCGGGCTTTTTCCCTCTCGGGAAGGCCCCGGCCAGGGGCAGGGGATTCCTCGGGACTTGGCAACCCGTGGGTCATTCGTCTGTCTTAATCTCTCCCCGATGCTCGCCCGGTTCCTCGCCCTTGGACTCCTCGCCCTCGCCCTGCCCGCGAAGGAGCTCGCGCCGTTCCTGGATAAGCACTGCCTGGAGTGCCACGATAGCCAGACCCGGAAGGGTGATTTCGACCTGGAGGCGCTGAAGTTCGCCCCGACCGACCCCCGTAACCTCACCGCCTGGGTCAAGGTCCACGACCAGATCGCCACCGGCGAGATGCCTCCGCGGAAGAAGGCGCGTCCCGACGCCGCCGCGCAGTCGGCCTACCTGGCCGACCTCGGCGGCAAGCTCGCCGCCGCCGACAGCGCCCACCTCGCTGCCGAGGGCCGGACCGTGAAGCGCCGCCTGAACCGTTTCGAGTACGAGAGCACCTTGCGCGACCTGCTGGCTGCGCCTTGGTTGGACGTCCGCGAGTCGCTCCCGGAGGACTCCGAATCACATCGCTTCAACAAGAGCGGCCAGGCGTTGGACGTCTCGCATGTGCAACTCGCCCGTTACCTCGCGACCGCGGAAGACGCGCTCCGCCAGGTGCTCGTTGCCTCGGCCGAGAAACTGCCGGGCACGCCGCGTCGCTTCTACGCCCGTGACCAAGGCAGCTACGTCGGCCCGATGAAGTTCTCGGTCTTCAACACGTCCCCCGAGCGCGCGACCTTCCCGACGCTGGGTTACGCGGCCCAGCCTGAGGTCCGCGCCGGCAAGGCCCCGACGACGGTCGGCAAGGCCGACCCCGCCAAGCGCGAACTCGAGGGCGTCGGCGTCGTCGCCAGCGCCTACGAGCCGATCGAGCCGAAGTTCAGCGCCTTCAAGGCACCGGTCTCCGGTCGCTACCGGATCAAGCTTTGCGGGCATACCGTCTGGGTCGGCCCCGGCGAGGCAAAGCGCTGGTTCATCCCGAACCTCGACAACGTCGGCCCCGGTCGCCGGGCCGAACCGGTGACGGTCTACGCGCTCACGCCGCCGCGCGTGATGCGGCGGGTGGCCAACATCGACCTGAATCCCGAGGTGACCGTCGCGGATATCGACGTGCAGCTCGTCGCGGGCGAGTCCATCCAGGTCGACGCCGTGCGGTTCTTCCGCTCCCGTCCCGGCGCCGGACGTTTCCAGAACCCGCTGGCGACCGCGGAAGGGCAACCCGGCCTGGTCATGCGCTGGATCGAGGTCGAAGGGCCGATCCAAGATCGCTGGCCCACCGCGGCGTATCAGGCCTTGTTCGACGACTTGCCGGTCCGCCGGATCGACGCCACCCCGTTGAAGGTCGAGGTCACTCCGAAGGATCCGGCCAAGGATGCCGAGCGACTGCTGCGCCGCTTCGTGCAGCAGGCCTACCGCCGACCCGTCAGCCCGGCCGAGGAGGTGCGTTTCCTGCCGGTGATCCAGAACGCGCTCAAGACCGGGAGTTCGTTCGCCGAGGCGATGGTCGCCGGCTACACCGCCGTCCTGAGCTCGCCGGGCTTCCTCTACCTGCAGGATAAA
>CAIRWP010000208.1 GCA_903882335.1 uncultured Opitutia bacterium
CCCGTGAGGACGAAGGCCCACCACTGCCAGTTGCCGGCGACGCCGTACTTGCGGACCTGCTCGGTGACCCAGTTGGGGGTGTCGGACGAGAAGGTCGTGGCGACCATCGAGAGGCCGGCGAGCCACCACGGCACCGAGCGGCCGGAGGCGAAGAACTCGGAGGTGCTTTCACTCGAGCGCTTGGCGTAGAAGAGCGCGGGGACGAAGCAGATGAGGATCGAGGCAGCGACGATGACCCAATCAATCCAAGTAATGTTCATAAGCGGGAGGGGTAACCTTGGTCTCCCAAAATCAGCCACCCTTGGCAACCGTGTTCACCTAGGGCGAAAGACCCTTATATGCTCGGTTGGGTGCATGAGGGGGAGGATGGGTGACAGCGGTTGGCGGTTAGCGGTTGGCGGTTGGGGAAGATTGCGAACGGTTGGCGGTTAGGGGATAGCGGTTAGCGGTTGGCGGACAGAGAGCGTCCCCTTCTCCCTTTCGTAAATGGGTCCGACAGGCGGCGCCGTCGCCTCACCCCACATAACGGAGAATTCGCGATCCCTCGACCCGACAATCGCCGGCCGTTGATTCGAGTTTTTGGCTTCGTCGTCCCCTAACCGCTAACCGCCAACTGCCATCCCCTCTTTATCCCCTTACCGCTAACCGCCATCCCCTAACCGCTAAACAAAAAGGGCGCCTTGCGGCGCCCCTCTTCCCTTACCTCCGGCCCTCCGGCCCTCAGGCCCTCGTGTCCTCGAGTCCTCCGGCCCTCCGGCCCTCGAGTCCTCGTGTCCTCGTGTCCTCGACTTACTTGGCCGCCGGGATCTCGTTCAGCGTGTACCAGCCTTCGTTGTGCCAGAGGGCGTCACCGGCCTTGTTGCGGACGCCGTCCGCGACGAGGTGGTGGATGTGCCCGCGCACGAGACCGTCGACGACGAGGCGCACTTTGAGGCCGTCGGCCGAGACGGTGGCCGACTTGACGGTCGGCTTGGCCTGGTCGACTTCGGGGCTGCCGTAGGCGGACTGGTAGATGTAGGTGAAGGCGTCCAGCGAGTAGCTGGCGAGGTCGCCGGCGGAGGCGGCGTCGACCGGGTGGGTGAAGGTCACCTCGAAGCCGTCGTGGCGCGCGGAGATGTCATGCATCTCGAAGGGCACCTTGCCCTTGTAGCGCACGCGCTCGAAGGTGAACGGCTGCGAGCCGCGGGAACCCCAGCCGCGGTTGGTGCCGCCGATGAAGAGCGTGCCGTCCTCCTGGTCCATGCGGACCGGGACGAGGCCGGCCTCGAAGCCCTGCAGGAAGTGGAAGACCGCGCCCTGGTAGAGGCCGTTGACGACCTCGAGGTTGACGCGCTGGACCTGCGAGGCGGTCTGCTCGCCGACGAAGAGCTGGTTGGCCCAGGGACCCCACTTGCCCTTGGTCATGTCGCACGCGATGCCGGAGGGCGAGTTGCCGACCTTGCCGTGGGGCAGGACCACCGCCGGCGGGACGAAGTCGGGGAACTTGAGGCGCTCGGCCAGCACGCGCGAGCCGCTCTTGGGTTCGGGCGGGGCCGGGAAGCCGAGGAGCGCGGCGGACTTATTACCGGTCGGGTTGCCCTGGAAGGAACCGGGGCGCAGCCACTTGAGGGAGGAGGAGCCGTTCCACACGCCCTGGTTGTCGGTGTAGAAGACGTCACCCTTGTCGTTCATGCCGATGCCGCCCGGGGAGCGGATGCCGGAGGTGGTCGGGATCATCTTGCCCTCGGGGGTGATGCGCACGCACCAGCCGCGCCACGGCGAGTAGGCGTGGAAGGAGCCGGTCAGGCAGAGCACGACCCAGACGTTGCCGTCCTTATCGGGATCGGTGCCGAAGGCGTACTCATGGTAGTCGCCGTTGATGCCCCACTTCGCGCAGATCGTGTCGAAGGCGTCGGCCTTGCCGTCGCCGTCGGTGTCGGTCAGGCGGGTGTGCTCCGGACGCTGGGTGAGGAAGAGCGACTTGTCCTTGTAGAACATGCCGAGCGGCTCGTGCAGGTTGGAGGCGAACTTGGTCCACTTGACCTTGGTGACGTCGTCCTCGTAGGCGCCCTCGCAGACCCAGACGTCGCCGCGGCGGGTCGCGATGGCGACCTTCTTGCCGGGCATCAGGGCGATCGAGGAGACCTCGACGACCTCGCCGGGCGGGGTCGGGATCTGGACGCGGTCATAGTACTGCGCCTGCAGCGCGAGGGCCTCGGGGCCCGCGACCTTGGCGGCCTTCTTCTTGGCTTGGGCGCCGGCGAAAGGCGCCAGCGCGCAGAGGGCCAGGAGGGTGACGGTGAACTTTTTCATGGTAAGGGTGGGCGCGAGGTTCAGCGGAAGGAGTAGCCGAGGGTGGCGGACTCGCCGGGCTTGAGGGTGAGCGTGAGCTCGTTGGCGGCGGCGGTCGGGGCGACGCCGGCGGACGGGCGGATGACGAGGCGCGGACCGAGCTCGAAGGCCCCGTCCTTGGCGGCCACGGCGAGCATGCCGCGCGCGAGGGTGACGGTCACGGGCTTGTCGCCCGCGGCGGTGAGCGTGCGGGTCAGGCCGGCGGCGCCGGCCGGCGTCCACGCGTCGGTCAAGGTGAAGCCTTCGCCGGCGACCTTGAAGGTCGGGCTGCCGTGCTTATCGAGCTGGTAGCCCTTGAACTCGGCCGCGACCGGCACGGCCTTGAACTCGTCGGCCTTCGCGCCGCGGAAGGCGACGATCGCGCCGCTCGGGGCGGACGCGCCCGCGACGGCCTGGCCGTCGGAAGCCTTCACGACGCCTTCGCCGGCGGGCGGTTCGTTACCGGCGCCGCGGTCGATCCAGTGGTGGGCACCGTCCATGAACTTGCCGGTCCAGAGCAGCTCGACCGCGCAGTTGTCGGCGCTGTAGGCGAGGTTGGTGCCGTTCGGGAAGCCGAAGCCCAGGGCGCGCGGCGTGGTGCCGGCGATGAAGTTGCGGTAGCTGGCGGCGTAGCCGTCCTTGGCCTCGATCGGGATCGGGGCGCGCGCCTTGCCGGCGGCCTTGCCACCGGCGCCCTTGGTGTCGGACAGCCAATTGAACTCCTTATCCTTCGGGCCCTTGTAACCGAGCTGGATGACCTCATGGCCGGCGACCTCGACATATTCCAGCCGGAACGGGACGAGACCCTTCTTCAGGAGCACGGGGACTTCCTTGCGGCGACCGCCGACCGGGCCGATGCCCTTGATCTCGGCGATGCGCTCGCCGTTGACGTAGAGCGCGCCGAAGTCGTCGCAATCGAAGACGAAGGTGTACTTGCCGTCCTGGGGGGCCTCGAACTTGGCCTCCCAGACCATCGCGAAGGCATCCTTCAGGCTGGCCTGCGCCGGGCTGATGATGCCGGTGTTCTCATCCTCGATCTGGGCGGGCTTGAGCTTGGAGAAATCCGGAAGCTCCTTCCATTCGCCCTTGTACATGGTGCCGACGAGGTTCACGAGGGCGGTGCGGGTGGGCGGGAACGGGTGGGCCTTGAGCAGCTCGGCGGCGGTCCACGGCGTGGTCCGGCCGGCCGTCGCGGCGCGGACGGACTTCACGAGGTCCGGGGTGACGGCGCCGGCGCCGGCCGCGAAGGTCTTGCGCACGTAGGTGAGCGCGGCGGCGATCTTCTCGTCGCTGAGCACGGCGCCCTGCGGCGGCATATCGATGTTATAGGTCTTGCCGGCGACGTCGACCGGGCCGGTCATGCCTTGCAGCACGATCTTGATGGAGCGCTCGGCCGCGCCCTTGGGCCAGTCGCTACCGACGAGCGGCGGGAGGCCGTTGAGGCCTTTGCCGTCCGGACCGTGGCAGGCCACGCAGAGGGAGTTGTAGACCTGGGCGCCATCCTCGGCGGCGAAGGACACGGAGGTGGCGGCCAGCAAGGCCAGGAGCGTCGGGGTGCGCATGGGGATGGTGGACAGTCGGATAATCGGGGGGTTCCGAGCAAATGAAAAAGGGCCGCCCCCGGAGGGGCGGCCCTGCTTTCGTGGCCTAAAAACCGCCGATTAGCTCAGCGGGCGCGGAAGAGACCCTGCGGGTCGTAGATCCACCAGGCGTCGAAGGGGTTCGAGAGCGGGGGCAGCTCGAAGTAGGTCCGACCCTTGTCGTCGGTCTTGGCGGTCACGCCGGAGATCTCGGACTGCGGGGGGCGGATCGTGATCGCGGTGGCCTGAGCGGGCGGCAGGAGGTCGAGGATGGCGGTCTCCTCGATGCGCTCGACGACGTTGTCGACCCACTTGAGCTCCTTGGCCTTCTCGCCGAAGACCTGCCAGTCGCCGGTCGAATCGTTGGCGTACATCTGCTTCACGAACTCGGGGAGCGTGAGGCCCATCTTCTTGGCCACCGGGGTGCCGAGGCGCTCGAACCAGCGGTTGGTGAACTCGATCTGCTCCTTCAGCACGGTCATGTTGCCGCGCATGGTGTTGGAGACCTGGTGATGCAGGATGATCGTGTTCGGGTAGCAGAACGAACGCTCGGCGAGCGTGGCGACGACGGCGGCCATCGAGGCGGCGAAGCCCTTGACGACGACGTAGACCGGGGCCTTGGAGGCGGCCATGGCCTTCTGGATCTGGTAGCCGGCCGCGACGGAACCGCCCGGGCTGTTGTCGATTACGATGAAGATCGGGAATTCGGCGGACTGGTTGTTGTAGAAGTTGATGCGCTGGCAGACGTAGTCGGCGAGCTGCTCGGTGACCGCGCCGTTGAAGGGGATGCGGCGGTCGCTGATGACGAGGGTGCCGTCGACGAGCGGGTCCTTGAGGTACTTCGGCTTGGCCTTGCTGGCGACCTTGCGGGCCTCGTCCTCCTTCTGGTGGCGGGCGATCTCGTTGGTGAGGCGGGCCACGGTGTTGGCGGACTCGAGCTGGAGCTGCTTGGCCTCGGCCTCGAGCTCGCGGATCTTGTTGGTGCGCTCGGCGAGGCGGGCGGCGGCGCGGGCGGACTCCAGGGCGGCCTGGCGCTCGAGCTTGGCGCGCTCATCCTCGAGGGCGGCGGCCTCGGCGTTGGCCTTGGCCAGGCGCAGGGCGCGCTCGGCGTTGAGCTTGGAGGCCTCGGCGTTGAGGGGCGCGAGCTCCTCGGTGCGCTTGGCCTCGGCGAGGGCGAGCTCGGCGTCGATGCGGGCCTTCTCGGCGCGCATGCGGTCGACTTCCTTCATCGCGGCCTTCTGCTCGGGGGTGAGTTCCTCGCGGTTCACGCCGGGACCGGGCGCGACGGTGGTCGGGCCGGGTTGGGCGGTCGGCAGGCCGCCGGAAGCGGGGGCCGGCGCGGCGGCGCCACCGGAGGCCGGGGCGGCCGAGGGAGCGCCGGTGACGACGACGCGGCGGGTCGACTGGGCGAGGACGGGCGCGGCGACCAGGAAAGCCAGGGCGAGCGCGCGGAGGACGGGACGGGGTTGCATGGAGGGGTTGTTGGTAAAGGGTTCAGCGGATGACGTACTCGACGCGAGGGTCGTAGACCCACCAGAGGTCGCAGGGACCGGCGGTCGGGAGCTCCTCGCGGGCGCGACCGTTGGCGCCGGCCTTGGCGTCGGTGTCACCGAAGCCGGACTGGGGCAGCGGGGCGGGCGACGGGGGCGTGACGGAGGTGAGGGCGCCGTCCTCGGCCATGCGTTCGACGACGTCGGTGACCCACTTGAGGCGGCCGGCCTCGTCACCGTGGACCTTCCAGTCGCCGGTCGCGGTGGCCTTGTACATGTTGGCGACAAAATCGTCGAGCGGGACGCCGATGCGGTTGGCGACCTTGATGAAGATGCGTTCGCACCAGACCTTGCTCCACTTCAGCTGCTCCTGCATCTGCGTCATGTTGCCGGTCACGCCGGTCGAGGCCTGATGGTGGAGGACGATGGTCTGGGGATAGACGAAGGAGCGCGTGGCGAGGGTGGTCACGATCGCGGCCATGGAGGCACAGTAACCCTTCACCACCACGTAGACCGGGGCCTTGGAGGTCTCCATCGCCTGGAGGATCATGTAGCCGGACATCACCGAGCCGCCGGGCGAGCGGTCGATCACGATGAAGATGGGGGCCTCGCTGTCCTGCGCATTGTAGAAGGCGATGGCGGAGGTCACCTCGCGGGCGAGGCGGTCGTTGACGACGCCGTTGAAAGGGATGCGGCGGTCGCTGATGTGCAGGACGCCGTCGATGAGCGGGTCCTTCGGGTAGGTGATTTTCGCGCCGCTGGCGACCTCGGAGGCCTTCTGCTGGAGCCGGGCGATGGTGGCGACGCTGGCGACCTTGGCGTACTCGACGGAGACCTGGGCGGCGGCGAGGCGGGCCTCGACCTCGAGTTCGGCCCGGGCGCGGTCCTTATCGGCGTTGGCGGCGGCGGAGCGGGCGACGGAGAGGACGGCTTCCAGACCGAGGCGGGCGCGCTCGGCTTCGGTCTCGGCGAACGTAGCCTCGGCGCGGGCGGAACGAATCATGGCCTCGGCCTCGAGCTTGCGCATCTCGAGCGTGAGAGGCAGGCGGGCGAGCATGCGCTGGGCGGAGCCCAGTTCGAGGCGGGTGCGGATGACCTCGGCTTCCACCTCGGCCTTGACGGTCTCGGGCGACTTGCGGACGTTGAACTGCTGGGCCGTGAGGGTGGCAGCCAGCAGCAGGGAAGGAAGGACCAGGCGGGGCATCGGTGGGGAAAGTCTTTTCTGACAGATAAATGGTTCCCTTGAAGCCCTTTTTTAGCAAATCTGCTCACATGAATGCCGACGCCCCGATCGCCCTGCGTAATCGCCACACCGGCGGCACCGAGGTCGAGCGGGTCTTCGGCGAAGCCTGGCTGAAGCGCATCTACGG
>CAIRWP010000209.1 GCA_903882335.1 uncultured Opitutia bacterium
CTCGTCCGCCCGGCCAAGAAGGCCATCGCCGCCAAGTAATCCCTCCAGCACCTCAGCGTTATGAAGCTCAAAGTTTATAAGTCCGACGGCACCTCCTTCGCCGAGAAGGAGTTCGACATCCCCACCTTCGAGGGTGACAAGGGCGTCGCGCTGCTCAAGCAGGTCATCGTCTCCTACCAGGCCAACAAGCGCCAAGGCACTTCCAAGACCAAGGATTACGGCGAAGTCGCCGGCTCCGGCAAGAAGGTGCTCCCGCAGAAGGGTTCCGGCGGCTCCCGCCACGGCGACAAGCGCGCCCCCCAGATGTTCAAGGGTGGCGTCGTCTTCGGTCCGCGCCCCCGCGACTGGTCCAAGACCATCACGACCCAGGCCAAGAAGCTCGCCCTGCAGCGCGCCCTCTTCGAGCTCGCCAAGGACGGCGGCCTCTCGGTGATCGAGAAGTTCGAGGTCGCCCAGCCGAAGACCAAGCTCTTCGCCAAGGTCCTCACCTCCGTCTCCCCCGAAGGTAAGCGCCTTCTGGTCGTCGACAGCGCCTGGTCCGAGCCCGTGCTCCGCGCCAGCCGCAACCTCGAGCGCGCCATCTTCTCCAACTCCTCCAACCTCAACGCTCTGGACCTCGTGCGCACGCCCCGCGTCCTGATCAGCGAAGCGGGCCTCAAGAAGGTCCTCGAGCGCACCAAGAACTAAGGACCCATCCAATGAAGCCTGCTTCCGAAATCATCAGCCGCCCGATCCTCACGGAAAAGGCCTCCGGCTTGGCCGAGGCCAACAAGTACGTGTTCGAGATCCTGCCCGGCGCCGACCGTGCCCAAGTCAAGGCCGCCATCGAGGCCTCCTTCAAGGTCACCGTGCAGAAGGTCAACATCCTCATCCGCAAGGGTAAGGTCCGCCGCAGCCGCCTCGGCGGTGGCGCCATCTACCAGGAGACGACCTCCCGCCGCGCGATCGTGACCCTGAAGAAGGGCGACGTCATCTCCCTCGCCTAATCCCGGAGCCCGCATCCCACCATGCCTCTCATCACTTCCCGCCCCATCACTCCCGGTCAGCGCTTCCTTGTGCGCGTCAAGACCGAGGGTCTTCACCGCGGCCGCTCGGTGCCCAAGCTCACCGAGAGCAACCACCGCGCCATGGGCCGCAACTGCTACGGCCGTATCACCTCTCGCCGCCGGGGCGGAGGCCATAAGAAGCTCTACCGCAAGGTCGACTTCCGCCGCGACCGCATCGACGAAGTCGCGACCGTCCTCCGCATGGAGTACGATCCGAACCGCACCTCCCACCTCGCCCTGATCGAGTACGCCGACAAGTCCCAGGCTTACATCCTCGCTCCGGACGGCCTCAAGGTCGGCGATAAGGTCGTCAGCACCAACACCGCCCAGGAACAGCTCACGCCCGGCCTCTCCCTGCCGCTGCGCCTGATCCCCCCGGCCACCTTCATTCACTGCATCGAGATCGAACCCGGCAAGGGTGGTCAGCTCGCCCGCTCCGCCGGCGGCTTCGCCCAGCTTCTGGGTCTCGAAGACGATCGCGTGATCCTGCGCATGCCCTCGGGCGAGCAGCGTTACCTCAACGCGGATGGTCGCGCGACCGTCGGCATCGTCGGCAACGTCGACCACCACAACGCCAGCCTCGGTAAGGCCGGTCGTAACCGCTGGAAGGGCCGTCGCCCGCGCCAGCGCGGTATGTCCATGAACCCGGTCGACCACCCGAACGGCGGTGGCGGCGGTAAGAAGAAGGGTGGCGGCGGTCGCCAGCACCTGAAGTCCCCCTGGGGTCAGCTCGCGAAGGGTTTCCCGACGCGCACCAAGGCGAAGGCTTCCAACAACCAGATCATCGTCCGCCGCAACGGCCGGAAGGTGAAGCAGGTCTAACCCCCGCCCCGCACTCTCACCATGGCACGCTCTCGCAAAAAGGGATTCTTCGTCGACCCGCACCTCGTCGACAAGGTCATCGCCGCCCAGAAGGCCAACAGCCGCAAGCCGATCAAGACCTGGTCGCGCCGCTCGACGGTCACCCCCGATTTCATCGGTCTCAACCTTGAGGTCCATAATGGCAAGGCCTTCGTCGCCGTCTATGTGACGGAGAACATGGTCGGCCACAAGCTCGGCGAGTTCGCGCCCACGCGCACCTTCCGCCAGCATACCCAGCCTTCCCGCAAGGAAGCCCAGTAATCCTCCTCGTGCGCGCCGCCCTCCCCATGCTCCTCCTGCCCGTCGCCGCCTTCGCGGCCGACGCGGTGGCGCTTGGTTCGGCGGAAGCGGACGGCAAGGGTGCCGTCGTCCAGGTCCTCGCGGGCCGGGACGCCGACCTGGTGGTCGTGTCCGGCGGTCATGACCGGGGCTTCCGCCCTGGCGCCGTCTGCACGGTGAGCCGCGCCGGCCGTCCTTTCGGGACCGTCGTCGTCGCCGAGTCCGCCCGCGCCCGTTCGGTCGCGCTCATCCTTTCGCTCGACCCCGCCGCCGACCCGGCCGCCGCCCGCATCCTGCCCGGCGACATCGTCGCGACTCGCGCCAATCCCCGCATCTAACCCTCTCCCCCTTTATTATCGTCATGGAAGTCCACGCCACCACCCGTTTCGCCCGCATGTCGCCCCAGAAGGTGCGCGAAGTCGCGCGCCAGATCCAAGGCCTCCCGGCCGAGGAAGCCATCCAGCTGCTCCGCTTCATCCCGCGCAAGTCCGCCCGCCTCCTTGGGAAGACCCTCGCGAGCGCCATCGCGAACGCCGAGAATAACCACAACCTCTCCAGCAGCGACCTCGTCGTCGTCTCCGCCACGGTCAACCAGGGTCCCGTCCTCAAACGGTCGATGCCCGCCGCCCGCGGTTCCGCCCACCCCATCCACAAGTCCATGAGCCACATCCGCGTGGCCCTGGCCTCCGCCACCAAATAATCTCCGCACCCACATGGGCCAGAAAGTAAATCCGATCGGCTTCCGTCTAGCCGTCCGCCGCAACTGGGAATCCCGCTGGTACGCCACCAAGCGCGATTTCCCGGCCTTCATCCTGGAGGACTACCGCATCCGCGAGTTCCTCAAGGAGAAGCTCCGCCAAGCCGCGGTGCCCCGCATCTTCATCGAGCGCGCCGGCCAGAAGGTCCGCGTCCGCATCTGGACCGCCCGCCCGGGTATGGTCATCGGCCGCAAGGGCGACGACCTCAAGCTGCTCCGCGGCGAGATCCAGAAGGTCGCCGGCAAGGCCCGCATCGAGGACATCATCCTCGAGGTCAACGAAGTGAAGCGCCCCGACCTGGTCGCCCAGCTCGTCGCCGAGAACATCGCCCTCCAGCTCGAGCGCCGCATCTCCTTCCGCCGCGCCATGAAGAAGGCCGTCCAGACCACCATGACGAACGGCGCCGATGGCATCCGTATCCGCCTCGGTGGTCGTCTCGGCGGCGCCGAGATCGCCCGCGTCGAGTCCGCCCGCGTCGGTCGCGTGCCGCTCCACACCCTCCGCGAGAACATCGACTACGGCTTCACCGAGGCCCGTACGCTGGCCGGCAAGGTCGGCATCAAGTGCTGGATCTGCGCCAAGGACTCCGAGTTCTAAGTCACCCTCGTCCACCTCCGACCTTAAACTAGCTCACCATGGCCAATCTCCAACCCGCTCGCACCAAGTGGCGCAAGCACCGCAAGGGCAAGATCCGCGGCAACGCCACCGCCTGCAACACCCTCGACTTCGGTGATTTCGGCATCCAGTCCCTGGATCGTGCCCGCATCCCCGCCAACCAGATCGAGGCCGCCCGCATCGCCATCTCCCGTGCCCTCAAGCGCAAGGGCAAGATGTGGATGCGCATCTTCCCGCACACCCCGGTGACCCGGAAGCCGGCCGAAGTCCGCATGGGCTCGGGCAAGGGCTCCGTCGAGTACTACGTCGCCGTCATCAAGCCCGGCACCATGATGTTCGAGGTCGCCGGCGTCACGATCTCCGTGGCCCGCGAGGCCATGCGCCTGGCCGACACCAAGCTCCAGGTCCGCTGCCGCTTCGTCGCCCGCGAAGAACTGGAAAAGTATTGATGCACCCGGCTTCGCCCACCCATAACTGACCCTTTTCACCGATGTCCAAGTACCAGAAAGACAAGCCCTCCGCCGCCTCGGCCCTCCGTCCGCTGGCCCCCGCCGAGCTCCAGAAGCGCGTCCGCGAGGCTCGCGAGGAGCTGCTGCAGCTCCGCCTCCGCCAGGCCACCGGCGCGGTCGAGAACTCCGCCCGTTTCCGCGCCCTCCGCAAGGAAGTCGCCCGTTGCCTGACCATCCTCTCCGGTCAGGCCCAGCAGAAGTAACCCACCTCCAACCCACGTTTCCCGATGTCCGAGTCCCGCTCCAACCGCAAGACCCTCACCGCCCTCGTCGTCTCCCGCACCGGGGACAAGTCGATCAAGGTCAACTTCCAGTACACCGTGCCGCACCCCGTGTACGGCAAGGAGGTCAAGCGACGCACCGTGCTGCACGCCCATGACGAGAAGAACGAGTGCAAGACCGGCGACCGCGTCGAGATCATGGAGACCCGCCCCCTTTCCAAGCTGAAGCGCTGGCGCGTCATCCGCGTCGTCGAAGCCGCCAAGATCGCCGTCCCCGGGATTGACTAACCAGTCCCGGCCCACCTCCCGACCTACACTCTCATGATTCAGATGCTTTCCCGGCTCGACGTAGCCGACAACACCGGAGCCCGCAAGGTGCGGATGATCCGCCGCCTGGGCCAGTTGACCGACACCGCCGGCATCGGCGACATCATCATCTGCTCCGTTAAGGACTCCACCCCCGACGCCCAGGTCAAGAAGGGCTCCGTCTGTCGCGCCGTCATCGTGCGCACCGTCGCCCCGATCCGCCGCGCGGACGGCAGCTACCTGCGCTTCGACACCAACGCCGTGGTCATCCTCGACGAGAACGGCAACCCCAAGGGCACCCGCATCTTCGGGCCCGTGGCGCGCGAGCTGCGCAGCAAGAACTTCATGAAGATCATCTCCCTCGCTCCCGAGGTA
This sequence comes from uncultured Opitutia bacterium, assembly GCA_903882335.1. Lineage (GTDB taxonomy): Bacteria > Verrucomicrobiota > Verrucomicrobiia > Opitutales > UBA953 > UBA953. The sequence continues at coordinate 4,971 of CAIRWP010000209.1, forward strand.
CTCTGAACACCATGTCCAAGACCGACATCAAGAAAGGCGACGAGGTCGTCGTCATCGCCGGCAGCCACAAGGGCAAGCGCGGCAAGATCACCATCTACGACCGCGCCGACGAGCGCGTGACCATCGAGGGCCTGAACCTCGTGAAGCGTCACCTCAAGCGCACCCAGGACGGCCAGGGCGGCATCACCGAGCGTGAAGCCCCCATCGCCCGCTCTAACGTCATGCTGGCCTCCCTCTGGGACGCCCGCCGCGCCAAGAAGCCGGCCGCCAAGGCCGCCAAGAAGTAATCCCGACGAAACCCCCCGAGACTTAACACCCAATGGCCACTGTCCCTTTCCTGAAGAAGTACTACCTCGAGAAGGTCGTCCCCGAGCTCATCAAGAGCCGCGGTTACAAGAACATCCACCAGGTCCCGAACCTGAAGAAGATCGTCCTCAACTCGGCTTTCAAGGCCGAGGCCGACAAGGCCCACATGGCCGAGGTCGTCAAGGAGATCACCAAGCTCTCCGGCCAGAAGCCGATCATCACCAAGGCCAGCAAGTCGGTCGCGAGCTTCAAGGTCCGCGCCGGCATGCCCCTCGGCTGCGTCGTCACCCTCCGCGGCGCCCGCATGTGGGAGTTCTACCTCCGCCTCACTGCGGTGGCCCTCCCGATGATCCGCGACTTCCGCGGCGTCGGTAACCGCCTCGACGGCCGTGGCAACTATTCCCTCGGCATCAGCGACCACACCATCTTCCCGGAAACCCAGGCCGACGGCCAGCAGCGCGCCAACATCGGCATGGACGTCTGCATCGCCACCTCCGCCCATAACGACGACGAAGGTCGCGAGCTGCTCCGCCTCCTCGGTATGCCCTTCCGCCGCGCGTCCGCCGTGACCGCCGAGCCCGCCAAGGCCTAACCTCCACTCTAAGCAAACACCCGAATGGCCAAGAAGTCTGTCATCCAGCGCGCCCTCAAGCGCGACCGCCTCGTCAAGAAGTACGCCGTCAAGCGCGGCGAACTGAAGGCGATCCTCGCCGACCCGAAGACCTCCGAGGAGGCCTTCTACGAAGCCCAGCGCAAGCTCTCCAAGCTCCCGCGCAGTTCCTCCCCCGTCCGCAAGAAGAACCGTTGCTCGATCTCCGGCCGCCCGCGCGCCTACATCCGCAAGTTCGGTCTCTCCCGCATCACCTTCCGCGAACTCGCCCTCAACGGCCAGATTCCGGGCGTCACCAAGGCCTCCTGGTAAATCCCCCAAGCACCTACAACTATGTCCGCTTCCACTGACACCATCGGGGATTTCCTCACCGCCGTCCGCAACGCGTCCCAGGCCACCAAGCCGACCGTGACCGTGCAATGGTCCCGCCTCCGCGAGGGCGTCGCCCGCATCCTCGCCGAGTCCGGCTACGTCGCCGGCTTCCGCAAGTCCGAGCGCGACGGTCTCCCGACCCTCGAGATCACCCTTAAGTACGTCGCCGGCGTCCCCTCGATCACCAGCATCGAACGCGTCTCCACCCCCGGCCGTCGCGTCTACGCCGGCTACGCCTCCGTCCCCAAGGTCATCGGCGGCATGGGCGTCTCCATCCTCACCACCTCGCGTGGCGTCCTGACCGACGCCGAGGCCCGTCGCCAGAAGGTCGGCGGCGAGCTCCTCGCGAAGGTCTGGTAACCCACCCAACCCCTTAGCACAGCCATGAGCCGAATCGGTAAGCAGCCCGTCACTATTCCCGCCGGAGTCAAAGTCGCCGTCGCCGGCAACGTCGTCTCCGTCGAAGGACCCAAGGGCAAACTCTCGAAGCCTTTCCCGAAGGAAATCGGCGTCACCGTTGCCAACAACGTCGTGAACGTCGCCGACCTGACGGTGAAGAAGGGCAAGGATGGCAAGGATGTCGGCACCGCCGGCGCCCTCCACGGCACCATCCGCGCCATCATCCGCAACATGGTCGAAGGCGTCGCCACCGGCTACACCAAGACCCTCCTAATCGAAGGCGTCGGCTTCAAGGCCATCCTCAAGGGCAAGGTCCTCGACCTCGCCCTGGGCTACTCGCACCCGATCCAGTACACCATCCCCGAGGGCGTGAACGTCGTCGTCACCGACGGCACCAAGCTCGTCATCACCGGCGCCGACCGCCACATGGTCGGCCAGGTCGCCTCCTCCATCAAGCTCTACAAGCCGGTCGAGCCTTATAAGGGCAAGGGCGTCCGCGTCGAAGGCGAATACGTCCGCCGCAAGGAGGGCAAGAAGACGGCCTAATCGCCTCCCGCATCCATTCCATGAAACTGCAGAAGAAGAATCTCCTGGCGCAGAAGCGCCGCTGGCGCATTCGCAAGACGGTCCGCGGCACCGCCGCCCGTCCCCGCGTCGCCCTCAAGCTCACGCACCTCCACCTCTACGCGCAGGCCATCGACGACGACAAGGGCGTGACCCTCGTCTCCCTCGCCACCACCTCCAAGGACCTCCGCGGCAAGAAAATCCGCCCGAACGTCGCCGGCGCCATCGCCTTCGGCGAAGCCTTCGGCGCCAAGGCCAAGGCCGCGGGTCTCACCACCGTCGTGTTCGACCGCGCCGGCCGCCGTTACCACGGCACCGTCAAGTCGTTCGCCGAAGCCGCCCGCAAGGGTGGCCTGACCTTCTGATTTCATGAGCGAAGCTACCCCCAACGCCGCGGCCTCCGCCGCTCCTGCCGCCCCCCCCTCCGGCGCCCCCGGCCGTTCCGGCCCCGGCGGCGATCGCCGTGGTCCCGGCGGCCCCCGTGGTCCCGGCCGCTCCGGCCCGGGCGGTCCCCGCGGTCCGCGTCGCGACAACCGCAACGACGGTCCCGCTTCCGAGTACAACGACAAGGTCGTCCACATCAACCGCTGCTCGAAGGTCGTCAAGGGCGGCCGCCGCTTCAACTTCGCCGCGCTCATCGTGGCCGGTGACGGCAAGGGCCGCGTCGGCGTCGGTTACGGCAAGGCCAAGGAAGTGCCCGATGCGATCCGCAAGGGCACCGACCGCGCCCACCGCTCCCTCGTCCGCGTCAATCTCCGCGGCAACACCATCCCGCACGAGGTCATCGGCCACGCGGACGGTGGCGTCGTCATGCTGCGTCCGGCCGCTCCCGGTACCGGTCTCATCGCCGGCGGCGGCGTCCGCGCGGTCCTCGAGGTCGCCGGTTACAAGGACGTCCTCTCGAAGTCCATGGGTTCCAACAACCCCCAGGCCATCGTGAAGGCGACCCTCGACGGTCTCTCCAAGCTCCGCACCCTCGAACAAATCAAGAACCTCCGCGCCTAAGCGGAAACCAAGCCCATGAAACTCCACTCGCTGCCCGCCATCAAGGGCTCCACTCATCGTCACAAGATCCTCGGTCGCGGTCGCGGCACGGGCCACGGCAAGACCTCCGGTCGCGGCCACAAGGGCATGAAGGCCCGCTCCGGCGGCGGTCATCGCCCTGGCTTCGAAGGTGGCCAGATGCCTCTCTACCGCCGTCTGCCCAAGCGCGGCTTTAACAACGTCAACCGGATCGAGTACGCCGTGATTAACCTCCGCGATCTCGAGGACCTCAAGGGCGCCGCCATCGGCCTTGCCGAGCTCCGCGCCGCCGGCGTCCTCCGCGCCAACGCCCCCTTGCTCAAGGTCCTCGGCACCGGCGAGATCACCCGCGCCGTCACCGTCTCCGCCCACCGTTTCTCCGACGCCGCCAAGGCGAAGATCGAGAAGGCCGGCGGCAAGGCGATCCTGCTCAAGGCGGCCACCGCCGCCGAGTGAGCCGCGGCTCACCCCCGTCCTGATGTTCTCGGCCTTCGCCAACTGCTGGAGGATTCCCGAGCTCCGCGCCCGGCTAATCGCCACGGTCGCCTTGGTGTTCGTCGCCCGTATCGGCGCGAACATCCCGCTGCCCGGCATCGACCCCAAGGACATCATGGAGTACTACTCCTCCATGGCCGACAACGCCTCGGGGGGCGTCATCGCGATGTACAACATGTTCACGGGCGGCGCGCTCCTCAAAGGGGCGGTCTTCTCGCTGGGCATTATGCCCTACATCAGCGCCTCAATCATCATGCAGCTCGCCTCGGCGGTCGTCCCGTCGATCGCCCGCCTGCAGCAGGAGGGCGAGGTCGGCCGCCAGAAGGTCGCCCAGTACTCCCGCTACCTGACCATCGTCATCGCGATCGTCCAGTCCGCGCTGCTGCTCGGCGCCTTCTGCAACCCGCAGCAGGTCGGTCAGGCGCTCGGTCTCGGTAATTTCCAGGGCACCATCGTGGTGATGGAGAACAAGGCCCTCTTCGTCCTCCTCGGCGTGTGCCTGCTCACCTCCGGCGCCATCGTCATGCTCTGGCTCGGCGAGCAGATCACCCAGCGCGGCATCGGCAACGGCACCTCCATCCTCATCACCGTCGGCATCCTGGCTGACATCCCCGGGGCCGTGACCTCGTTCGTCACCGTCGCCTTCGGCGGCAAGGTCGGCGCCGCCACCGCCTCCGCCCACGGCTGGGAGAAGGCCGCCGGTATGATCATCCTCTTCGTCCTCGTGACCGCGGCCATGGTCGCCATCAACCAGGCCGTCCGCAAGATCCCGATCCAGTACGCGCAGCGTATGGTCGGCAAGAAGATGGTCGCCGCCCAGACGAACTACCTGCCCCTCAAGGTTAACTACGCCGGCGTCATGCCCGTGATCTTCGCCGGCGCGATCATGAGTTTCCCGCCGATGCTGCTGCGTCCGCTCAGCGGCCTGTCCCCGCAGCTCGCCTTCCTTGCCGAGTGGGCCGACGTCTTCAACCGCACCAACTGGTTCTACTACACGGTCTACGCCGTCCTCATCTTCGGCTTCAGCTACTTCTGGATTTCTATCATGTTCCGCCCGGTGCAGATCGCCGACGACCTGAAGAAGAACAACGGCTACATCCTCGGCGTCCGCCCCGGCCAGCACACCGCCGAGTTCCTCGACTTCGTGATGACGCGCCTGACCCTCGCGGGTTCGCTCTTCCTGCTCATCATCGCGCTGATGCCGGACCTCTTCATCCTCCAGCTCAGTTTCCCGCAGCGCCTCGCGACCTTCCTCGGCGGCACCGGCGGCCTGATCACCGTCGGCGTGATGCTGGACACCATGCGCCAGGTCGAGACCTACCTCCTCCAGCGCAACTACGAAGGCTTCCTGAAGAAGGGCCGCATCGGCGGCGTCCCCGTCCCGGCCCCCGGTCTGCGCAACGAAGGCGATGCCGCCGTCCTCGGCTCGCTCGAGCGCACCTGCCTGCTGCTGTTCATCCTCGGCGTCGCCGCCTGGGCCGTGAACCATTTCGTCTGGGCTGCCCGCTGAGTCTCGTCGGATGATCGACCTTAAGTCCCCGGATGAAGTCAGCCGCATGCGGTCGGCCTGCGCGGCCGCCGCCCGCGTCCTGCAGGACCTCGCCGGTTTGGTCGTGCCCGGCGTCTCTACCGCCGGCCTCGACGCCGCGGCCCGCGGGCTGATGGCCCGGCATGGCTGCGAGAGCGCCTGCCACGGCTACGTCGTCGGGCGGCTCACCTATCCCGGCTATATCTGCATCTCCCTGAACGACGAGGTCGTCCATGGCATCGGCGCCCCCGACCGCATCGTCCGGGAGGGCGACTTGGTCTCGCTGGACGTGGTTGTCCGCCGCGACGGCTACATCGGGGACAACGCCCGGACCGTCATGGTCGGCAAGGTCGCTCCCGAGGCCCGTCAGCTGTGCCTCGACACCGAGCAAGCCCTGCATGCGGGCATCGCCTCCATCCGCCCGGGCAGCAGGGTAGGGGACCTCTCGGCGGCCATCCAGGCGGCCTTGGCCCCCGGAGGCTACGGCATCGTCCGCGACTTTGTCGGTCACGGCGTCGGCCGTAAAATGCACGAAGAACCCCAGATTCCCAATTACGGCAAGGCCGGAACTGGACCTAAGTTGCTGCCTGGCATGGCTTTGGCTATAGAACCCATGGTGAATCTGGGTACCCCCAAAATCGTCATGGCTGCCGATGGCTGGACCGCCCGGACCGCCGACGGCAAGGTTTCGGCCCACTTCGAACACACGGTCTTGGTCACCGAAACCGGGGTCGAAATCCTGACCCTGCCCTAATCCCGCATTTTTTGCTTTCCAATCCCCTCAGAACCTCCAAGTTCCGACCTCTTTCCCACCTTCCAAACAGCACGGACACCATGCCTCGAATCCTCGGCGTAGACATTCCCAACAACAAGAAAGTAGAGATCTCCCTCCGCTATATCTACGGTATCGGCCCCCGCCGGGCCACCGAGATTTGCGAGGCCCTCGGCTTCGATCCCGCCATGCGGGCGCAGAACCTCTCCGAGGAGCAGCTCAACAAGATTGTCGAGTACATCGTGCGCATGGGCTACAAGTGCGAGGGCGACCTCCGCCGCGACATCGCCCAGAACCTGAAGCGCCTCCAGGCGATCAAGTGCTACCGCGGTCTGCGCCACTTCCGCGGCCTCCCGGTCCGCGGCCAGCGCACCCGCACCAACGCCCGCACCCGCAAGGGCAAGCGCAAGACCGTCGGCGTCGCGGCGGCCCCGACGAAGTAATCGTTTTCCCCCTACCAAACTATTTTCATTATGAGCGAAGAAGCCCCCAAGCCCGCCAAGGCCAAGAAGCCGAAGGCCCCCGCCGCCGAAGGCGCCGCCCCGGCCCCCGCCGCCGAAGCCGTCGCCACCCCGGTGGCCGCCGAAGGCGCCGCCCCGGAGCGTAAGGAGATTACCGCGAAGGAACTGCTCGGCGAGGACATCGGCGAGATCAAGGTCCGCCGCGCGAAGGGCTCCAAGAACATCACCGTCGGCATCTGCCACGTGCTCGCCACCTTCAACAACACCAAGGTCACCATCACGGACGCCAACGGTAACGTGATCTCCTGGGGCAGCGCCGGTCGCCACCAGTTCCGCGGTTCCCGCAAGTCCACCGCCTACGCCGCCCAGGTTGTCTGCCAGGAAGCCGCCAAGCAGGCGATGGCCCACGGCCTCAAGGACGTCTCCGTCCGCGTCAAGGGCCCGGGGATGGGCCGCGACAGCGCCATCCGCGCCCTCCAGGTGCTCGGCCTGAACGTCACCTCGATCCTCGACACGACCCCGATCCCGCACAACGGCTGCCGCCCGCCCAAGCGCCGTCGCGTCTGATCCTCCCCCGCTTTCCGCATCACCGTCCGGTTATGGCAACCCGGGCGGGAACTCCCCCTCCGCCACCTCTACCAAAAAACTAAAACACCATGTCCCGTTACACCGGTCCCACGACCAAGCTTAACCGCCGCTTCGGCCAGAACATCTTCCCGACCTCCAAGGGCGAGGAACGCCGTCCGTACCCTCCGGGTATCCACGGCAAGACGACCCGCCGCAAGGTCTCCGAATACGGCGTCGGCCTCAATGAGAAGCAGAAGCTTCGCATGATGTACGGCATGACGGAGAAGCAGTTCCGCCTCGCCTTCGCCCGCGCCAAGCGGATGGGCGGCGTCGCCGGTGACAACTTCCTCCGCATCCTCGAGACGCGCCTCGACAACGTCGTGTTCCGCCTCGGCTTCGCCAATTCCCGCTCCGCCGCCCGCCAGCTCGTCTCGCACGGCCACATCCGCGTCAACGGCCGCAAGGTCGACGTCCCCAGCTTCGCCGTCTCGCCCGGCCACGAGCTCGAGGTCCGGGACCGCACCTCCTCCAAGCAGCTCGCCACCCGCGCCATCGAAGAAGGCCAGGGTCGCGCCGCCCCCGCTTGGCTCGTGGTCCTCGCCGACGCCCTCAAGGGCCAGATGGTCCGCGAACCCGCCAAGGAAGAACTTCCGTCGGACATCAACGTCCAGATCATCGTCGAATTCTACAGCCGCTGATCCCACCCCCAACCCTCCCTACGGAAACACAGCCATGAGCAAGCGACTCGGTCAATTTCAGCGTCCCAAGCACCTCAAGAAGGAGGAGTCCTCCGCGACCCCGACCTACGCCAAGTACATGGCGGAACCCTTCGAGACCGGCTTCGGTCACACCGTCGGCAACTCCCTGCGCCGCATCCTCCTGAGCTCCATCGAAGGCGCCGCGATCTCCGCGGTGACGATCGAAGGCGTCCAGCACGAGTTCCAGCCGATCGAAGGCGTCGTCGAGGATGTCACCGACATCGTCCTGAACCTCAAGAAGGTGCGCATCCGCACCGAGGCCAACAAGCGCGAGGCCTTCAAGGGGGCCATCGACGTCAACAAGACCGGCGTGATCAAGGCCTCGGACATCAAGTTCGAGACCAAGGGCGCGACCGTCTCCCTCGTCAACCCCGACCAGGTCATCTGCACCCTCGACCGTAAGCGCCGCTTCTTCGCCGAGTTCGAGGTCACCGTGGGACGCTCCTGGGCCTCCGCCGAGGAGAACAAGAAGGCCGAGCAGGCCATCGGCTCCATCCCGGTCGACTCCCTCTTCTCTCCGGTCACCGCGGTGAAGTATTCCGTCGAGAACACCCGCGAAGGTCAGAAGACCGACTACGACAAGCTCGTGCTCGAGGTCACCACCGACGGCCGCATCACCCCGGACGAAGCCCTCAAGGAAGCGTCCGCTATCCTGCGCCACCACCTCGAGGTCTTCGACACCGTCTCCGCCGATAACGTCGAGTTCGAGAGCGGTCGCTCCGAGGTCAGCGAGGAGCAGAACCGCCTCCGCAAGCTCCTCAATATGTCCGTGAACGAGATCGAGCTTTCGGTCCGCGCCGCCAACTGCCTCAACAACGCCAACATCAACACCGTCGGCGAGCTGGCGATGAAGACCGAGCAGGAGATGCTCAAGTACCGCAACTTCGGCAAGAAGTCGCTCAACGAGATCAAGGCCAAGCTCGAGCAGCTCGGCCTCTCCCTCGGACAGAAAATCGACGAACGCCTCCTCGACAAGGGAGTCAACGCCTAACCCTACAGCCCCGGACCCACACTCATGCGCCATCGCTCCAACCATCACGTCCTCGGGGTGAAGACGGCCCACCGCCGCTCCCTCATCGCCAACCTCGCCGCCGCGCTCTTCACGAACGCCCGCATCACCACGACGCTTTCCCGCGCCCGCGCCCTGCGTCCCTACGCCGAACGCCTGGTCACCTTCGCCAAGAAGGCCGCCCAGTCGTCTGACAAGGCCGTCAAGCTGCACTACTATCGCCTGGCGATCGCCAAGCTGCGCAACGAGGACGCCGCGCAACTGCTCTTCAAGACCCGTGCCCCGGAGTTCCTCGCCCGCAACGGCGGTTACACCCGCATCTACAAGCTCGGCGCCCGCAAGGGTGACGCCGCCGAACAGGCGCTCATCGAGCTCGTGGCCAAGGACGACAAGACCCCGGCCATGACCCCGAAGGCCAAGGCCGCCAAGCAGCCGAAGGCCAAGAAGGAAGCGGCCGCCGCCCAGGCCTAAGGACGACCGGCGAGGCCCCCTCCGAGACGCGTTCGCCTGCCCAGGCGGCGCGTCTCGCCTTTTTAGCCCCCGCGCGACTTTCCCATGCTCACGACCGTCGAACTGGCCACCTTCCTCGCCTTCGTGGGCGGGCTGGCCGTCGTCGTGCTGCTTGGGCTGCAGGCCTGGTATGACCGGCGCGACGCGCTCCTCTGCGACCACCGTCGCCTCAATTCGGCCTTTTCCTGCGCCCGTTGCGGGCTAACCTACGTTCGTCCCCGCCGCCGCGAGGAAGCCACCTGCCCCCGCTGCGCCTGGAACAACGCCCGTCTCAAATTCTGACCCCCCTCCTTTTCCTTTCCTTCCCATGGCCCAACAGTCCATCGCCATCCTCGATTTCGGCTCCCAGCTGACCAAGGTCATCGCCCGCCGGATCCGCGAGTGCAACGTGCACTCCCGCATCTATCCCTTCGGCGTCTCGCCCGAGACCCTGCGCGCCGACGGCGTGGTGGGCGTCATCCTCTCCGGCGGCCCTTCCAGCGTGAAGGCCAAGGGCTCGCCCCATCCGGACGCCGCCATCTTCGCGATGGGCGTGCCGGTGCTCGGCATCTGCTACGGCGTCCAGCTCATGGGCCAGATGCTCGGCGGCAACGTCGCCAGCAGCAGTCATCGCGAGTATGGCCATGGCACGCTCACCTTCGGCAAGGGCTCGCAGCTGCTGCAGGGACTCAAGTCCCCGCTGCGCATCTGGAACTCGCACGGCGACAAGGTCACCCGCCTCCCGAAGGGTTTCAAGGCCGTCGCGAGCACCGAGAACTCCGAGTGCGCCGTGGTCGAGGACCCGAAGCGCCGCTTCTACGGTATCCAGTTCCACCCCGAGGTCGCCCACTCCGAGCGCGGCATCGACATCCTCCGCAACTTCCTCTTCCGCATCTGCCGCTGCCGCGCCGATTGGAAGATGGACGATTACGTCGACACCGCCGTCCGCGAGATCCGCGCGAAGGTCGGCAAGTCCCAGGTCATCCTCGGGCTTTCCGGCGGCGTCGATTCCTCCGTGGCCGCGGCCCTAATCCAGCGCGCCGTCGGCAAGCAGCTCACCTGCGTCTTCGTGGACAACGGCCTCCTCCGCCTCGGCGAGCGCCAGCAGGTCGAGCAGATGTTCCGCGGCAAGTTCAAGGTCGACCTCCGCGTGGTCGACGCCTCGGCCGTCTTCCTGCGCAAGCTCAAGGGCGTCACCGACCCCGAGCGCAAGCGTAAGATCATCGGCCATGAGTTCATCAAGGTCTTCGAGCGCTCGATCGCCGAGGTCCAGCGCACCAAGAAGGGCAAGGTCGAGTTCCTCGCCCAGGGTACGCTCTACCCCGATGTCATCGAGTCCCTCTCGCCCAACGGCGGCCCCGCCGCGACCATCAAGAGCCACCACAACGTGGGCGGCCTACCCAAGCACATGAAGCTGAAGTTGCTCGAGCCCCTGCGCGAGCTCTTCAAGGACGAGGTCCGCGCCCTCGGCGAGGCCCTCGGTCTTCCGCACGAGATGGTCTGGCGCCACCCCTTCCCGGGCCCCGGCCTCGCCGTCCGCGTCTGCGGCGACATCACCAAGGAGCGTCTCGACGTCCTCCGCCAGGCCGACCACATCTTCATCGACGAGCTGCGCACCTCCGGCCAGTACGCCAAGGTCTGGCAGGCCTTCGCCGTCTTCCTCCCGGTCCGCAGCGTCGGCGTCATGGGCGACGGCCGCACCTACGACAACGTCTGCGCCCTCCGCGCCGTGACCTCGTCCGACGCCATGACGGCCGACTGGGCCCGCCTGCCCTACGACGTCCTACAGCGCGCCTCGACCCGCATTATCAATGAGGTCAAGGGCATCAATCGCGTGGTCTACGACGTCTCGTCCAAGCCGCCGGCGACGATCGAGTGGGAATAAGCCGAGCATCGCTCCGTTGACACCCCGCGGGTCCGACCCTTCCCTCTGACCACGTGTCCGAACCCGGCTTCCAAGTCATCGCCCGTCGCTGGCGCCCCCGCCGCTTCGATGAGCTGGTCGGGCAGGAGCACATCGTCCGGACCCTCCGCAACGCCCTTGAGACGAAGCGGATGGCCCACGCCTACCTTTTCGTCGGCCCGCGCGGCACCGGCAAGACGACGACCGCCCGCATCCTCGCCAAGGCGCTCAACTGCACCGGCGGCCCCAAGGCCGACTTCGCCGTCGACGACCCGGTCTGCCTCTCGATCGAGCAGGGTAGCTGCCTCGACGTTGTCGAGATCGACGCCGCGTCCAACCGCAGCCTCGAGGACGCCAAGCGCATCCGCGACGAGTGCCAGTTCGCGCCGTCCTCCTGCCCGTTTAAGGTCTTCATCATAGATGAGGTCCACCAGCTGACCAAGGACGCCTTCAACGCGCTCCTCAAGACGCTGGAGGAGCCGCCGCCCTGGGTGAAGTTCATCCTCGCGACCACCGAGTCCGACAAGGTCCTGCCGACCATCACCTCGCGTTGTCAGCGGCTGGAGTTCCACCCGATCGCCGAGGAGGTCATCGCCGCCCAGCTTGCCCGCATCGTCAAGGCTGACGGCGTGAAGGCCGACGAGCATGCGCTGACCGCCATCGCCCGCCTGGCCAACGGCGGGATGCGCGACTCGCAGTCGATCCTCGACCAGGTCATCTCCTTCTCCGGCAAGACGGTCACGGAGGCCGATGTCCTCTCGATCTACGGGCTGGCCTCGGCCCAGCAGGTGACCGACCTCGCCCGCGCGATCGCGACCGGCGACGGCCGGGCGATCCTGGCCTTGTGCGACGCCTTCCACACGGAAGGGCGCGACTTGCTCCGCGTGCTGGGCGACCTGCAGGCGAAAGTCCGGCAGGCCTCCCTCGACTCCGTCCGCCAAGGCGGCACCAGCGCCTTGCTCGGTGCGCCCCTCGCCACCGAACAGCTGGTGCGCGTCCTCGAATGCCTACAGGCCGGCGAACAAGGGATCCGGCAGGGACTTTCGCCCCGGGCCAATTTCGAGGTCACGTTGCTCAAGGCCATCGAGCAAAGTAGGGCGAGGTCGATTGACCTCCTCATCAAGGACATCGCCGCCGCTTCAGCTGGTCTCCCTCGGGAGCCCGGCGAAAAAAAAATAAACCGGTACCTGGTGCCACCGGTGAACCTCTTCGGGGGGACACCCGCTCCAGCGCCGACCTTTGCGACCGCCGCGTCGGCGGCGCCGGCTCCAGCTGTCCGCCGGGAAGCCCCCGCCCCGATCGTCGACGTACCGATCGAGGACAATCCGAGCTACGAGTCATCGTTACCGCCGATCGATGTCGCCGGCGCCGAGGAGGAGGCCGACCAGGCCGCCGCCCGGAGCGCCTTCGATTTCCCGGTCGTCGAGCTCCCAGTCACCAAGGTCGCCGAGACGGGGAAGTCGGCCTTCCCGGGTGACCCGGAGTTCCAGGCGGCGTTGGCGGCCTTGCCGGCGGGCCTCGCGGAGAAACTGCGTTCGACGCTCGGCGCCGAGTTCACCGCGCTGCGTCCCGTGCCGGCGGGCAAACTCCGTCGGCCGGCCTGAGGTGGAAGCGACGGTCGAGCTCGGCGTCCTGGCGGACACGCACGGCCGGCTCCGGCCGGAGGCGGTGATCGCGTTGGCCGGGTGCGCCGAGTACTACGTCGCCGGCGACCTGTGCAGCCC
>CAIRWP010000210.1 GCA_903882335.1 uncultured Opitutia bacterium
ACTGGACACCCCCCTTCCCCGCCCCATGACCGCCCGCCGTCCGCACCTCCTGGCCACCGCCCTCCTCCTTGGCGCGGGCGCCGCCGTCCCCGCCGTGGAACTCGACGGCCTCGTCAAAAACTCTCCTTTCGGCCAGGCCGCCGAGCGGACGGTGATCGGCGAAGCCAAGCCCGGCACCCTCGAGTTCCGCGGGCTGTACGTGGACAAGGGCGTGACCTACTTCAGCGTCTACAACTCGATCACCAAGCAGTCCGCCTGGATCGCCGAGGGCGAAGTCCCCGCCAACCTCCCGGTCACGATTGTCGGCTTCGACCAGGCCGCCGAGACGCTCATCGTCGAGAACGCCGGCCAGCCGGTGAAGCTCCCGCTACGCACGCCGGTCATCTCCGCGACGCCGTCGGCGCCGGTGGCCGCACCCGCCCCAGTCGCCCCGCAGGTCTTGGCGGCCCCCGCCGTCGGTGGCGGCCTGGGCGTCGGGACCGGCGTCGGCATGGGCCAGCCGCCCTCCCCGGAGCAGATCCAAGCTTTCCGCGACGAGATGCGCAAGCGCTGGGGCGAACGCCAGCCCGGCGGCGGCGAGACGGGCGCGCCGCAGTTCGACCGCTCATCGCGCGGCGGCCGCGAGGCCCCGACGTCGAACGCCGTCCCCACCAAGGGCGAGCGTCCCAGCAAAGGCTCGCGCTGATTCCCGCCCGACCCGAGGCTCCCTTTCATGACCACGTCCCCGTCTCCCCGCCGTCGCGACCGTCGCAGCGGCTTCACCCTGCTCGAGGTGCTCATCACCATCGCGATCATGGCGCTGCTCGTCGGCGTCGTGGTGCAGAACCTCGACAAGCTCTTCGGCCAGGGCCAGGAAGGCACGACCAAGCTCTTCGTGAAGTCCTCGCTCGAGGCCCCGCTGATGAGCTACCGCACGCACATGGGCGACTACCCCTCGACCGAGGAAGGCCTCAAGGCCCTGCTCGCCGCGCCGGAAGGCAAGGCCGACAGCTGGCGCGGGCCCTACATGAAGGTGTCCGGCGGCGCGATGCCCAAGGATCCGTGGGGCGAGGACTACCAGTACGTCTACCCCGGCAAGCATAACCCCGACAGCTACGACCTCTTCTCGAAGGGCAAGGACAAGCTGCCGGACACCGCGGACGACATCGGCAACTGGTGAAGGCGGCCCTCCAGCCCGACCCCCGGCGGCCGCGCCGCGGTGGTTTCACCCTGCTGGAGATGCTCCTCGTCATCGGCCTCCTGAGCATGCTCGCGGGCGTGCTCGTGGCCGGCTCCGCCGCCTTGCTCCGCGGCACCGCGCGCACCGACCCGGAAGACGCGCTGCTGGCGCTCATGCAGACCTGGCGCCGCCAAGCCGTCGAGCGCGGGGCCGTCATCGAGGTCGAACCTTTCCGCTCGCTCGACGCGGACGACCGCCAGGGCTACCGCTGGACCGACCCGAGGGCGGGCGAGGACGACGCGCCGCGCGAGGAACTCCTGCCCCTGCTCGAGGGCGTGCAAGTCCAGCTGCTCGGACCCGAGGTCGACGGCGCCATCCTGCTCGGCGGTCAGGCCGTGGAGCAGGCCCTCACCCGGCTGCGCTTCTACCCGGACGGGACGTGCGACCGCGTGCGCCTCGAGGTCCGGCGTAACGAGGCGCGCCGCCTCACGCCCATCGATCCCCTGACCTGCGCGCCGCTGCCGCCGCTCGACGCCCGATGAGCCGCCGCGCCTTCACCTTGGTCGAGGTGCTCATCAGCCTCG
>CAIRWP010000211.1 GCA_903882335.1 uncultured Opitutia bacterium
ATCGCGCCGGTCACGGCGGTGGAAAGGAAGCTTAGCACCGCCGGCTTGCAGACGGCGGACATCTCCGCGAGGCCGGGCACGGGCTGACCCGGGGCCTCGATGGCGGCCTGCACGGACCCGAAAGCCCCGCCGGCGAAGAGGCTGTAATTCCGGTTGAAGTCGTCGACGAGTTTGCGATCGAAGAGGGAGGCGGCGGGGGGCAACGCGAGGTCGAGGCCCTTGATCCCCAGGAAATTCATCCCGCCGGTCTCGCGGCGCGGCCAGAGGGCGCAGGCAGGCAGGGCGAGGTTGCCGAGCGGGAGCAGGACGACGGTATGCCAGGTCGAGTAAGCATCGGCTCCCAATGCTTCCTTCTGGAAATCGAAGACCTCGAACGGACGGCCGCGATGTTGGCCGACGGCATGATCGCGATAGGCCTGCGCCCGCCTGAACACGTCCATCCCGCGGGCGACCCGGGCGAACGGCCCAGCGGATTCGGCATGGAACTCATACCGGTTTTCGCGGGCCCAGTCGGAGTTCGCTTGCAGGTGATCGGTCATAGGGGGCGCGGTGATTCGGGATGGAACCCCTCGGTCGAGGCTTTCGGGAAGGTGTCTGGTTTCAATCAGAATGTGGGGGTAGAGGGGGGAAGAGTACGGAGTACTGAGTACAGAGTGCGGAGTACAGAGTGCGGAGCTCTGAACAAAGCATGAGCCAGAAGGCTGAATGCCTCCCCAGGTCCCAGACTCCCGCGGCAATCCGTACTCCGTCATCCGTACTCAGTACTCAAGCGGGACGCTTGTCCCTACCTGCGCGAACTAAGTTCGCGAGCGGTTGGGGGATGGCGGTTGGCGGTTGGGACGAAGAGGGTAAGGACTAGGGCAGCACGCGGTGCTGACGAAGGCGGAGCCTTCGAGGGTCAAGTGGGCATGCGTGCAAGTTGACACGGGGAAACGCACTTCCCCTTGCCCACCTGTCACCGTGCCAGCGTGTCCCCTCTTTGCTTAAGCGGCCGAAGGTCGCTTAACCAAAATACTCTACCCCGCCTTGGAAGAGGGGCTGGTGCTTGTGGCCGGGGAGGTTCTTGGCGACGTTCGCGCCGACGCGTTCGGAGTGGCCCATCTTGCCGAGGACGCGACCGCACGGGCTGGTGATGCCTTCGATGGCCTCGACGGAGCCGTTGGGATTGAACTCGATGCGGTGCGAGGGCGCGCCGGCGGGGTCGCAGTACTGGAAGGCGACCTGCCCGTTCTTCGCGAGCTCCGCGATGACGGCGGGCGAGGCGGTGAAGCGGCCTTCGCCGTGCGAGAGCGGGATGTTGTGCACCTGGCCGACTTCCATGCGCGCGAGCCAAGGCGACTTGACCGAGGCGACGCGCGTGTGGGCGTAACGCGAGAGGTGGCGGGCGATGCGGTTGTGGAAGAGCGTCGGCGCGGCGGCGTCGACGTCGCGGATCTCGCCGAAGGGCACGAGGCCGGTCTTGATGAGGGCCTGGAAGCCGTTGCAGATGCCGAGGATGAGGCCGTCGCGGGACTTCAGCAGGTCCATGACGGCGTCGCGGACGATGGACGCCTTGATGACGGCCGCGATGAACTTGCCGGAGCCGTCCGGTTCGTCGCCGGCGGAGAAGCCGCCGGGGATCATGAGGATCTGCGAGCGAGCGAGGGCCGCGGCGAGGGCCTGGAGCGACTCGCCGAGGCCGGCGGCGTCGAGGTTACGCAGGACGAGGATCTCGGGCTCGGCGCCGGCGAGGCGGAACGCGCGGGCGGTGTCGTACTCGCAATTGCTGCCGGGGAAGACCGGGATGATCACGCGCGGCTTGGCCACACGGACCTTGGGTTTGAGGCCGGAGCGGACGGTGAAGGAAAGCGGGGCGGGCACGCCGGCCGGCTCGGAAGCCTTGGTCGCGAAGACGGACTCGAGCACGCTTTCGTGAGCGGCGAGGAGCTCGTCGAGCGCGATCGTCACACCGGGCCACGCGAACGCGGGGGCGGCGGTGGTCTGGCCGAGGACGCGGTGCGGCAGCGCGCCGAGGTCGGCCGCGGACGCCACCTCGAGTACGAGCGAGCCGTAGGCAGGGAGCAGGAAATCGGCGGAGGGCGCGGCGGCGAGGGCGACGCCGACGCGGTTGCCGAAGGCCATGCGGGCGAGCGCATGCCCCACCCCGCCCTGGCGGACGGCGGCGGCGGCGCGGATCTTGCCGGCCTTGACCAGCGCGTGGACGGCGGCGAGACGCTCGCGGGCGAGCTTGAGGTCGGGGAGCAACGCCGCGGTGCGCGGGACGTCCACGACGACGACGGTCGAACCGGCCTGCTTGAACTCGGCGGAGACGACCTGGCTGGCCTTGCCCGGGACGATGGCGAACGAGACGAGGGTCGGCGGAACGTCGAGGTCCTTGAAGGAACCCGACATCGAGTCCTTGCCACCGATAGCGGCGGTACCGAACTCGAGCTGGGCCTCGAGGGCGCCGAGCAGGGCGACGAGCGGCTTGCCCCAGCGCTTGGGGTCGGTGCCGAGCTTCTCGAAGTATTCCTGGAGGGTCAGGCGGGCCCGGGCGGGGTCGCCACCGGCGGCCGTGAGGCGGGCCAGCGATTCGACGACCGCGCAGACGGCGCCATGGCCGGGGGACCACTGGGCGACCACCGGGTTGAACCCGTAGGCCATGATGGTGCAGACATCGGTTTCCCCGCCCAAAACGGGCAATTTGGCCGCCATGGCCTCCTGAGGGGTGGTCTGGGTGGCCCCGCCGAAGGGGTGGAGGACCGTGTTAGCCCCGATAGAGGCGTCAAAACGCTCCACCAAGCCCCGCTGGGAGGCGTTCGGGAGGTCGGACAGGGCTTTCCTCAGATCCGCGGCCGAAACGGCCTCGGCGGGCACCTGAAAGGGGGATTGGGCGGCCTCCGGGGCGGCGACCGAGGCGGTGGCCGACTGGGTGACCCCGTTGGTGTCCAGGAAGTCGCGGGCGATGTCGACGACCCGCTGGCCGCGCCACTCCATGATCAGGCGGCCAGAGTCGGTGACGTCGGCCACGTGGACGGCCTCGAGGTTTTCGCGGCGGGCGGCGGCGAGGAAGGCCGCGACATCCTTGGGGTGCAGCACGACGGCCATGCGCTCCTGGGATTCGGACAAGGCGATCTCCGTGCCGTCGAGACCGTCGTACTTCAGCGGCACGCGGTCGAGGTGGACGTGGAGCGACGGGGCGAGCTCGCCGATGGCGACGGACACGCCGCCGGCGCCGAAGTCATTGCAACGCTTGATCAGCGCGCTCACGGACTCGTCGCGGAAGAGGCGCTGCAGCTTGCGCTCGGTCGGCGCGTCGCCCTTCTGCACCTCGGCGGAATTCTGGAGCGCGGTCTCGGTGTGCTCCTTCGACGAACCCGTCGCGCCACCCACGCCGTCGCGGCCCGTGCGGCCGCCGACGAGCACGATGACGTCGCCCGGGACCGGGGCCTCGCGGCGCACGCAGCGGCGCGGGCCGGCGGCGACGACCGCGCCGATCTCCATGCGCTTGGCGACGTAGCCGGGGTGGTAGTGCTCGGACACCAGGCCGGTCGCGAGGCCGATCTGGTTGCCGTAGGAGGAGTAGCCGGCGGCCGCGCCGGTGGTGATCTTGCGCTGCGGCAGCTTGCCCGGCAGCGTGCGGTCGTAAGGGGTCAGGGGGTCGGCCGCGCCGGTGACGCGCATCGCCTGGTACACGTAGGAACGGCCCGACAGCGGATCGCGGATCGCGCCGCCGAGGCAGGTGGCGGCGCCGCCGAACGGCTCGATCTCGGTCGGGTGGTTATGCGTCTCGTTCTTGAACATCACCAGCCACTCCTCCGTGCGCCCGTCGATCTCGACCGGCACCACGATGGAGGCGGCGTTCACCTCCTCGGAATCCTCCATATCATCCAGCGCGCCCGTGCGCTTCAGCTCGCGGCCCGCGATCGTCGCGATGTCCATCAGGCAGACCGGCTTGCCCTGGCGGTTGAGGCCGAGGCGCACGCGCTGGTAGCGCTCCCACGCGGCCTTGAACGGGGCCAGCAGGGGCGAGTCGGCGAACTCGACGGACTTCAGTTCGGCGAGGAACGTCGTGTGGCGGCAATGGTCGGACCAATACGTATCCAGCAGCTTGATCTCGGTGAGCGTCGGCTCGCGGCGGGCGTGGTCGCGGAAGTGCGCCTGGCAGAACAGCAGGTCGGCGTCGGACATCGCCAGGCCCAGCTCCTTGCGGAGGGCGGCGAGCTCGGCGGCGGACTTCGTCAGGAAACCCGGCAGCGACGCGACCGGCTTCGGCGTCGGGGCCGCGCGGCGTAGGGACGTCGGCGGGGCGAGGTCGGCCTCACGCGAATCCACCGGGTTGATCAGGTAGGCCTTCACGCGAGCGAGGTCGGCCGGGGCGAGTTCGCCGCTCACGACGTAGGTGCGGGCGGCGGCGACGACGGGGCGCTCCCCTCCCCCCACAATCTGCAGGCACTGGGCGGCGGAGTCGGCGCGCTGGTCGAACTGCCCCGGGAGGAACTCGACGGCGAAGGCGGTCTCGCCGGCGGCGAGCGGGAAGGAGTTCTCGGTGACGTCGTCGACCGGCGGCTCGGCGAAGACGGTCGGGATGGCCTGGCGGATGGCGGCCTCGGAGGCGCCCTCGACGTCGTAGCGCTGGAGGATGCGGAGGGATTTCAGCCCCGGGAGGCGAAGCGAATCCTGGAGGTCACGGAGGAGGTGCTCGGCCTCGGACCGGAACGCGGGTTTCTTCTCGACGAAAAGGCGATGCATGGAAGCGGCCCAACCTTGTTGCGGCTCGCGAACCAATTCAAGGTCGTTTCGGGTGGCAGGAAGCGAGGGCTCGAGGACACGAGGGCCGGAGGACCGGAAGGCGGCAACGAGGCAAAGAGACCGTGCAAAGGTGCAAAAGTGCAAAAGTGGAGGGCGGGAGGGCCGAAGCCATTAGTTGACCGGTTGACCAGTTGACCGGTTGACCAGTTGGCCGGTTGGCAAGGGAGGCAGGGGGCCAAGGGGGCGGAGGGGGTCGCCGCAGGGCGAACCATGGTAGGGGCACGATTCATCGTGCACTCCGATGGGGAGGGCGCGGCGAAGCCACGCCCCTACCCTCGGCCGCCCTGCGGCGGCCTGGTCACTCCCCAACCGCTTCCACCCGCGGCGGGCTCGGAGAGCCCGCCCTACCCCTAACCCCTTAAGCCAAGAGGTCCTTGATATAATGTCCGTGGACGTTTGTCAGCCGGCGTTCGAGACCGTTATGGTAATAAGTCAGCCGTTCGTGATCCAGGCCCATGAGGCGGAGGATGGTGGCGTTGAAATCATAGACCGAAGCCTTGTTGACGACGGCCTTTGCCCCGAACTCGTCGCTCTCGCCGTAGCTGAAGCCCTTCTTGACCCCAGCGCCGGCGAGGAAACACGTGAACGCGTCGGGGTTATGGTCGCGCCCGGTGCCGTTGCCCTGGAGGAACGGCATGCGGCCGAACTCGGTGCACCAGATGATGAGCGTCTTCTCGAGAAGGCCGCGGCGCTTCAGGTCCGCGATCAAGGCGGCCGTCGGCTGATCCATGATTTCCGCCTGCATGGCGTGCGTCTTCAGGATGTCGGAGTGAGAATCCCAGTTGGTGATACCGTTGCCGCCGGAAGGATCGCTGCCGTTGAAGAGCTGCACCACGCGCACGCCCTTCTCGATGAGGCGGCGAGCGAGGAGGCAGTTTTTGGCGTATTCGCGCTTCAGCTCGGTGCCGGACTCGACGCCGTATTCCTGGCGGATCGAAGCCGGTTCGGACGAGAGATCCATCACAGCGGGGACCGACATCTGCATGCGGCCGGCCAGTTCGTAGGTGGCGATGCGCGCGGCCAGGTCGTTGTCGTCAGGGAAGCGTCCGAGGTGCCCGGCGTTGAGGCGCGCGAGCAGGTCGGACGTCCGCCGGTCGTCGGCCGGCGTGTAGGCGGACGGACGGGCGAGGTTGGCCGGCGGGTGCTTGGCGTTGAAATCCGTACCTTGGAAAGAAGCCGGCAGGAAGCCGCTGCCGAAGTTGTTCTTGCCGGAGCGGGCCATACCGCGCGGGTCGTTGATCGCGACGAAGGCGGGGAGCTCCGAGTTGGCGGTGCCGAGCGCGTAGGTGACCCAGGCGCCGAAGGAAGGATAGCCCTCGGCCGTGAAGCCCGTGTTGAAGAAGTTCTCCCCTTGCGGGTGCGCGCTCGTTTGCGTGTGGAGCGAGTGGACGAAGCAGAAGTCGTCGGCCAGCGCACCGAGGTGCGGGAGTAGTTCCGAGGTCATCTTGCCGCTCTGTCCGCGCGGTTTGAATTCCCAGAACGGCTTGGCGATGCTGCCCGTCGGCCCTTCGAACGTCACCGCCGGCACGCCGGGTGGCTTCTGCCCGTGATAACGCGTGAGCGCGGGCTTGTAGTCGAAAGTATCCACATGGCTGACCGCGCCGGGGCAATAGATGATGAGCACCTGCTCGGCCGCCGCGGGGAAGTGGGCCTTGCGCGGCGCATAAGGGCGACGCGGGTCGATGTCGGGACGGATGGGACCAGAAGCCGCGCCCGGGCGGCCAGGGTCGGCGGCCAGCAGGCCGTCCATCGCCAGCAGCTTCGCCAGGCCCACGCCGCCCAAGGTGAGGCCGGCTTGATGGAGGAAATTACGCCGGCTGAGCAACGCGCGTCCCTGCGGGGAAAGATGCACGGGGTCGAAGCTCATGGGAGGAAGCCGAATTCGTTGGAGTTGATCAAGGCACGGCAGACGACGGGGAGGCCGGACTCGCGGGCGACCTCGACGGAGGCGGCGAGTTCGGCGGCCGAGGGGTCGCGGCCCAGCAGCAGACGGAAGCCGTTCCGCACCTGCACGGCGTGATCGGTCGGGGCGGCGCCTTTGGCCGCCTGTTCGGCGACGAACCGCGCCTGCTCGACGATGAAGTCGCTGTTCATCAGGTTGAGCGCCTGCAAGGGCGTGGTCGAGATCGCGCGCTTGGCGCTGACCTGCCCGCAATCCGGGAAGTCGAAGGCGGTGAAAATCTTGTCGTCCACGCGACGCATGCGCTCCTGGTAGAGCATGCGGCGCCAGGTCTGCGGCCCGTGGTTATCGGTCACCTGCCATTGGGCGTAGGTCTTCTTCACGTCGTGGATGCGGAAGCCGCGCCCGCCGACGGAGCGGTCGAGCTTGCCCGACGCGAGCAGGACCGAATCGCGGATGACTTCGGCTTCGACGCGACGAGGCGGGAAGCGCCAGAGCAACGCCGAGCCGGCGTCGCGGCGCAGCCCTTCGGCCGATGGCGCTGAGTCCTGCCGGAAGGCATCGCTCAGGACGAGCGTGCGGAGCAGGTCCTTGACACCCCAGGGCTGGGCGCCGGAACGAGAGGGAGCCGTGAATTCCGATGCCAGGAAATCCAGTAAGGCCGGGTGCGACGGCGTCATGCCCGCCCTGCCGAAATCGGCGGCGGTGACCACGAGGCCAGCGCCGAAGACATGATGCCAGAGGCGATTGACCATCACGCGGGCGGTGAGGGGATGCTCCGGACGGGTGAGCCAGGCCGCGAACCGGAGACGGCGCACGGATTCGGGCGCGGATGAATCGAGACCCAAATCGCCGCCGAGGACGGCGAAGCCAGCGGGCGGCACCGCGTCGCCCGGCGTCTCGGGGCTGCCGCGCAGCAGGACGCGCGTGTCCACGGGCTGGATGAACCGGCCGACGAAACTGTGGCGCGGGCCTTCTTCGTTCAGGTTGGCGATCAGGCCCCGCAGCGCTTCGTCCGCCTGCCGGAGGAGCGGATCGGCCGTCACTTTTCGGCCAAGCGCGGCGGTGTCGCCGATTTCCTGCCAGGTCCCGTCGGGGCGGAGGGTAAGCAGTTTGAAAGGGGGCAGCTGGGCGCCGCCTTCACCGGCCAGGTAATCCGTCTCGAAATAATATTCCCGGTTCGAGCTGAGCCGGAAGCGGTCGACCTGCTGCGGACGGGGGAAGCGGATCTCGACCCAAGGCCCGGTCTTGGCGCCTTTCTCGGCGCGGGCCTTCCAGCCCTCGGTGCCGAACTTACCGTCGTTCGCCTTGGCGATCTCACCACGCAACTGGACCATCGCCTGGTCGCCGACCAGGCTCGTGCCGGCGGCGGCGAGGGCGAGGTTGCGGCCTTGCTCCGCCGGGCCGAAGACCTCGAGCTCGTCGACCGAAACGTAATTGGAAGCGAACTCGACGCGCAGCGCCTGCGTCTGCCGGGCGGGGAAATGGAATTCGGAATAACCGCCCCAGTCTTCCGACCAGACGCCGAGCCGGTCGCGCAGCTGCGCGCGCCGCGCCTGCATCTGATGATGCAGTTCCTCGGCCCGCTGCTGACGCGGGTGCTCCGGAGCGAGCTCGGGGCGACGGCCGCCGAATTCGACGCCCTGGAAGACGGCCGTGAGCGAATAGTAGTCCTTGGTGGAGATCGGGTCGAACTTGTGGTTGTGGCAGCGCGCGCAGCTGACGGTCAGGCCGAGGACCGAAGCGCCCAAAGTCTGCATCACCTCGTCCAGGCGATCGGCGCGCGCCTGGCGGATGGCCGTGGGTTCCTGGCCGACCGTGGCGGCGGGCACGTGCGGACCAGCGACGAGGAAACCCGTCGCGTCTCCGGCGCCGAGCTGATCGCCCGCCAGCTGTTCACGGATGAACCGGTCGTAAGGCAGGTCGGTGTTGAACGCGCGCACCACGTAGTCGCGGTAAATCCAAGAGTTCTTGCGATACAGGTTCGCCTCGGACCCGTTGGTCTCGGCCCAGCGGATGACGTCGAGCCAATGCTGGGCCCAGCGTTCTCCGAAATGCGGCGAAGCGAGGAGCTCCTCGACCAGCGCGCGGTACGCAGCATCGGCATCGCGCGCGTGATCGGCCACGAAACGGTCGGCGCGTTCGGCCGTGGGCAGCAGACCCGTGAGCGTGACCGAGGCGCGGCGGAGGAGGGCGCGCGGCGCGGCGGGCTTCGAGTAGGTCAGACCCTGCTTGGTCAGCTCCGCGAGGAGGAAGGCGTCGACCGCGCCGCGCGCCGGGATCGCCGGAATCGCTGGGCGGACCACCGGTTGAAGAGACCAATGGTCGGAGACCGGCTTAGTCGCGACGGCTGCCATCTGGCCGGGCCAGACGGCGCCTTCGGCAATCCAACGCTCGAGGAGGGAGAGTTGGGCGGCAGAGAGCCGGTCGCCCTTCGGCGGCATGCTGATATCCGGCTCGTTGGTGCGCAGGACCAACATCAGATGGCTCTTGGCCGAGTCGCCGGGCACCACCGCGGGCTTGCCCGTGTCGCCGCCCGCGAGCAAGGCCTGGCGTCCGTCGACCCGGAAGCTGGATTTCTGCTTTTCGGGCCCATGGCATTCCAAGCAGCGCTTAGAAAGGATGGGCTTGATCTCCGTCTCGAAGTCGACCGCGGCGACCGCGGCGGCAGCGACGAACAGCAAAGGCAGCCAGGACGTTCTGAGTCTGTTCACCGGCTTGGGCGGGAGATTGGCGTGGGGCATGAACGGGAAGCCTTCGGCACATCGGGGAGATAAGGTCGTTGCCGGCGTTCGGCAAGTACCGACCCCATCTAAGGCAAGCAGCGGCCTTCCCCACCCCAACTCCGCCCCCTACCCCGAGAGATGATTCCATCTCGGGTGGCGGAGCCGCCGACGCCATGAGTTGACCGGTTGACCCGTTGGCCGGAAGAGACAGCAGACTAAGTTGGCCAGCTGACCAGTGGGCATGGGGGCAAGGGCTGGGGCTGGAGGTAGGGCTGACCGTCCTCGGTCGGCCGGGATCGTCCTTCGGCAATGGGGTCAGGCACATCATCGCTACGCGAGATGAAGCCACCGGAGAGTTGACCGGCTGGCCAGTGGGCCAGTTGACCGGAAGAGGCAGGCGAGCAG
>CAIRWP010000212.1 GCA_903882335.1 uncultured Opitutia bacterium
CGCTCCTGTCAGCGGCGGAGCCGCCGCGTCGTGACGTGACCTTCCTGTCCACCTCGGATCCGCATTACCGCCAGGTCGACCACCCGCAGGGGCATCACAACGACCTCAATGCCACGACGATTGTCGAGATGAACGGCATCATGAAGGTCGAGTGGCCGGCGAAGCTTGGCGGCGGGGCTATCGCCCGCCCGCGCGCGGTGCTCTCGCTGGGGGACCTGATTGACAATGGTGATACCAAGGTCGCCGGTCGCGTCATCGGTCGCGAGCAGTTCGCCCTCTATGCCGCCGATTTCGGGGTGTTTCCCGGGGAGGCGCGACTCGCTTACCCCACGATGGAATGCTGGGGCAATCACGACGGTCCGCCGGTCGGCAAGGAGAAGAGTGGTTTCAGTATGCAGGCCGAACTCATCGCCCGCAACCGGCTCCGCAAGGAGAAGGGCGCGATCATGAACGTGTCCGCCAACGGCCTGCACACGTCCTGGGACTGGGATGATGTCCACTTCGTGCAGCTCGGCCTCTATCCCGCCGATACCCAGCACGCCGCCATCAAGTACAACCGGGTCTGGCACGACCCGCAGGCCGCGCTCACTTTCCTGCGGGAGGACCTCGCCGCCCACGTCGGCAAGTCCCGGCGCCCGGTCGTGCTGATGAGCCATTGCGGCTTCGATACCGACTGGTGGCACCCGGAGGACTGGGCGGCGGCTTACGCGGTGGCCAAGGACTACAACATCGCGCTCTACCTCTATGGCCATACCGGGACCGGCCTGAAGGCCTGGGCGCCGGCGGGGGAAGCCCGGAAGTGGGATTGCATCAACGACGGTCACACCGACATCGGTTTCTTCGTGGTGCAGATCGTGGGCGATCGCCTCCGGGCCGCCTACCGCTCGAAGTCTGGGCTGAAGGTCACCAAAGGCAAGCCGGGCGAGCCGGCCAAGCACGAGTGGGCGGGCGGCTGGGAGTGGCGTTTTCTGTTGGATAAGAAAATCGGTGAGTGAGTTCTGCTTGGGTTTATCGCCCTATTCTTTGATGAGGTAAACCAAGGCGAGACGTGGCTTGTTGCCCGCGCCTCTGAAGTTAACTTCTTAGGCCATGCGCTTCTTACGACGACTCTGGTGTCGTTGGGTCCGTTCCGATCTCTGGGCCTGGCGGCGTCTGCGTGAATCGCGTTGGCTTTGCCGTGCCTTGCGCCGCGATAACGAAGCCCTGCGGCAGCGGGTGCGGCAATTGGAGGCGGAGCGGACAGCGATGGGGCAGGCTGACTACTGGTACCGGCGCTGGGATGACCTGCGTCAGCGGCCGGCCTACTTCGCCCAGGATGCCGCCTTGGCCCGGGCTCATACCGAGCGCGAGCATATCCAAAGGGAGTTGCGCTCCCTCCGGCTGATCGTCGCGGGGCGACCGGCCCAAAGCCGGGAGGACCGCGGCCCGGAGTCGGACCCCTCCGCGGGTCTCATGCCCAAACGGGCCCCTTGAGCCTACCGCCGGTTACTTGGTCGTTGTCTCGACCAGTTGGGAAGGGGCGACGGTCAGCTTCGCGCGGTGACGTTCGACGGCGGCGATGATGCGCGCGAGCTGCTCCGGATGCTGGGCGGCGACATCGTGGGACTCCGAAGGGTCGACCTCGAGGTTGAAGAGCAGGGGAGGTTCGTGCGTCACGACCTTCGGGTCGCCGTAGGAACCTTGGGTCTGGAAATGGGCCTTCCACGGTCCCAGTCGGGCTGCGAAGAGCCGGGTACCACGGTAGAAGCAGAAGACCTCGCGCTCCAGCGGCTTGGACTCGAGCAGGAACGGGGAGAGGTCGGCCCCATCGATTGCACGGTCGGCCGGGAGCTCGGCCCCGGCGAGCCGGGTGAAGGTCGGAAACAGGTCCAGCGTGGAAGCCACCTGGCTCGTCACCCCGGGCTTGATCCGGCCGGGCCACCAGGCGATGCCCGGCACGCGCATGCCCCCTTCCCAGGTGCTTCCCTTGCCGTCGCGCAGCAGCCCGGCGCTGCCGCCCGTCTCGGCGCCCATCCAGGTCCACGGGCCGTTGTCGCTCGTGAAGACCACCAGCGTGTTCTCGGCGACCCCCTGATCGCGCAGGGCTTGCAGCACCGCGCCGACGCTCTCGTCGAGTTCGCCGACGACATCGCCGTAGATGCCCCGGGCGCTGGACCCTTGGAAGCGCTCCGAGGCGAACAAGGGCGTGTGCGGGAACGTGTGGGGAAGGTAGAGGAAGAACGGTTTATCCTTGTGCGCGCCGATGAACTTCACGGCTTCCTCGGCGTAGCGCCGGGTCAGCCGCGTCTGGTCGGTGCGCGGTTCCAGGAGCTCGCGGCCACGGTAGAGGGCGGCGTTCCACCATGCCGGATCCTGCGCGACCAGGGCGTTGGCCTTCTTCGGCTTCGGCTGGTCCGACGGGTTCATGTCGTTCGAATGCATCAGCCCGAAGTGGAAATCGAAACCATGGTCGAGCGGGTGGTGTTGCGGCCGGTCGTTCGC
>CAIRWP010000213.1 GCA_903882335.1 uncultured Opitutia bacterium
AACCGCCCCCGAAGCCCTTGGACGAGCCGCCACCCATCATGCCCGTGTTGAGGGAGGCGACGGACGAGGTGGGGAGGTCGGGCAGGGAAATCGTCGCGGTGCTGCTCTTGGAGGTGATGCGGGCCGCGTTCTTCGCCATCGACTTGGGGTTCTTGGGCTGGGCGCGGGTCTTGAACTGCTTGGCCTTATCGCCGGCGGCGCCGCCGCCCTGGCCGGTGGAGAAGGAGTCGGGGTCCTTCTTGACCGAGTCGGTCACGGTCGAGATCACCCAGATCGCGGCGATGAGGATGAGGACTAGGTGGATGATCAGCGAGATGGTCAGGCCCTCGCCGCCCAGCTTCTGCCAGAAGGTGCGCTTCGAACGGGTCGCCTGCACATCCTCGACGGCGGGCACGGCGGTTCCTTCGGCCGGCGTTTCGCTGGTGGCCGGCGGCACGGGGGTGTCGTCAGGGAGGGGTGCCTGGGGGTCCGTTGAAGGCATTCCCCTAGGCTGGGCCGTCCTCCAAGAAAGCCAATCCCAACTTAACGGCTAGTCGGCCGTCCGCCCGCCCCGTTCAGCGCGGCCCCGAAGACCGGACCCTCGGTCTGGTGGTCGATGTGGTTGCTGCGCTTCAGTTGGATTTCCTCGGGCGTGAGCGGCTCGAGCATGAAGATGGGGAGCTGGGTATCGCGGCCGGCGGTCGGGTAAGTGACTCCCTGTTGTTCGATCAGCAACGCCGCCGAGAACAGGCCACCGTAGGATTCGCCGAAGGCGATCTGGATCCGGTAGGCCTGTCCCTTGCGCAGCTCGAGCCATTCCCCCGCGTAACGGCCGCCCGCGTGGGGCGGGAACCGCAGGCCCTGCCCGTCCGTCTTCTTGGCGTCCTTCGGCAGCCAGTCGGGCTCGTAGCGCGTCACATTGAGCTTCGAGTTCGGCCAGAAAGCCGAAAGCACCGTCTTGCCGCCGACCGCCACGACCATGATATCGTCGCCCAGCCCTACGAACCGGTACTTGCCGGTGACCGGCGGGCTGAAGTTGCCTTCGTAATAAGCCAGCCAGCCGGGCGCCTGGATCTCCTTTTCGCAATCAAAGGCTTTCGTCGCCTCCGCCGCGCTGCGGGGCGGGATGAAGATGTTCGAAGCGTACAGTTTGAGTTCCGCCTGGCGGTAGCGCCCATCCAGCAGCGCCTTGGTGCCCGACCAGTTGCGATCCATCGTCTCGAAGGCCTTTTGGATCTGCGCGATACGCTCGGCCTGGTCGGCCCCGAGCGCCTTGCCGCTCGGGCTGAACTTCAGGTCGTAGAGCGTCCCCTCCAGCGCGTTCGGTCGTTTGAAGGAGGCCCCGAAGGCGCCGACGAAATTTTTCCCGTTACCGCGGCCGACGCCCATCCCGGAGCCGATGCCGCCGCCGGAGCCGCCGCCGAAGCCCTTGGAGGAACCGCCGCCCATCATGCCCGAGTTGAGGGAGGCCACGGAGGAGCTGGGAAGATCCGGGAGCGAAATCGTCGCGGTGCTGCTCTTGGACGTGATGCGGGCCGCGTTCTTGGCCATCGACTTGGGGTTCTTGGGCTGGGCGCGGGTCTTGAACTGCTTGGCCTTGTCGCCGGCGGCTCCGCCGCCCTGGCCGGTGGAGAAGGAGTCGGGGTCTTTCTTGACGGAGTCGGTCACGGTCGAGATCACCCAGATCGCAGCGATGAGGATGAGGACCAGGTGGATGATCAGCGAGATGGTCAGGCCCTCGCCGCCGAGCTTCTGCCAGAAGGTACGCTTCGAACGGGTCGCCTGGATCTCCTCGGCGGCCGGTGCGCCCGCTTCGGTGGACGAGGCGAGGTCGGGGTCTTCTGGGTGAGACGGGTCCGGGGTGGGCGACATCGCTCACGAGGGTCGGTAAACGAGCCTTTCCGCACAATAAAAAACAACCTCAGCAAGGAGACGTCGCTTTCAAACCAGAAGGGAAGGCCTATGTTCGGCCTTACCACCGCGCCGCATGAAAGCCCTGATCAAGAAAGAAGCCGCCGAAGGCCTTTGGCTGGCGGACGTGCCGATGCCGACGATCGGCGACCGTGACGTGCTCATCCGTATCCGGCAGGCCGCGATCTGCGGTACGGACGTCCATATCTGGAAGTGGGATGAGTGGGCCGCGCAGACCGTGCCGGTCGGGCTCACCGTCGGCCACGAATACGTCGGGGTCGTCGAGGCTTTCGGCCGCGAGGTCACGCACCTGAAGGTCGGCCAGCGCGTCTCCGGCGAGGGTCACATCGTCTGCGGCCACTGCCGTAACTGCCGCGCCGGTCGTCGGCATCTCTGCGCGCACACCCTTGGCGTCGGCATCCATCGTCCCGGCGCCTTCGCGGAATTCCTCTCCCTCCCGATGGAGAACGTCGTGCCGGTGCCGGACGATATCCCCGACGAGGTCGCGGCGATCTTCGACCCGCTGGGCAACGCGGTGCACACCGCGCTCTCCTTCGACCTCGTGGGCGAGGACGTGCTCATCACCGGCGCAGGCCCCATCGGCATCATGGCCATCGCGATCGCCAAGGCC
>CAIRWP010000214.1 GCA_903882335.1 uncultured Opitutia bacterium
CTCGCGGTCGGTCGCCTCCGGGCGGCGGGTGCGGTGCACCTGACGGAACTCGAGCTTCGCCGGCTTCTTCAGCGCGTCGATGACGTCGGGATTATTCGCGGCATCCTCGCCGGGCAGCTGGATCTCGAGCGAAAGATCGCCCACCGGGCGCAGCACCGGCTCGGCGACGCCGAACTCGTTGACGCGCTTCTCCATGACCACGAGGGCCTGGTTGACCATGTTGGCATGGGAGACGTCGGACTTGTCGGCATTACCCTTGGCCCCGCCTTCGGCGCCGGTCGGGTCGACCTTGAGGGTGAAGGACACCCCGCCCTGCAGGTCGAGGCCGAGCTTCATCTTGCCCTGGGAAGCCTTGAGCAGCTCCTTCAGGACGATGACGTTGCGCTTGTTCTGGTCGGGTTCGCGAACGAACTCGGATTCCTTGTAAAAGAACGGGCGGAGGTCGACCGGGGCGGCGCGGCCGCGGCCTTCACCGATGTCGCGCAGAGCCTGGAAGTAGGAGATCGACTTCTTGTCCAGGGGAGCGGCGGCGTCGCCGTAGAGACGGACGCGCTCGAGGGCTTCCTTGTGGAGCTTGGCGAACTCGTCCGACTGGGCGATGACGTGGCTCGGGGCAAAAGTCTCGAGCGGAATCGGAGAAAGGGGCCAGAACTCATACCAAGCCACCGCGAGGGCGACGAGGGAGACGGCTACCTTCCAGAACCAGGTCCTGGATGTCATGGGAGGAAAAGCTGGTAAGGGGTTAGGCTTGGACGATCGCGGAAGCGTCGTCGGCCTTGCCGGCGATGGCGGACTTGTGCACCGTCAGGCGACCGTCCTCGAGTTCGAGCGTGATGCGGGACTCCTTGATGGCGACCACGCGACCGTAGATACCGCCGGCGGCGATGACGTTATCACCGATGGCGAGCTCGCTCTGCAGTTTCTCCATCTCCTTCTGACGCTTACGCTGGGGGGCGATGAGCAGGAACCACATGCCAGCGAACATGAGGAGCATCATGATGATGCCGCTCCACGGGCTGGGCTGGTCGGCAGGAGCGCCTGCGGCGGCCGGAGCAGCCGCAGCGGACTGCGCAAGGACCTGACAGATAACGGTTTGGATGTTGATCATTGTTGTGTATGTTTGGAAAGTCTTGGGGCCGAATGCCTTGAAATGCAATTGGGGGACAAAAAGGCAAGCCCCGGGTGGGGGCGGGATTGTTTTGATTAGGACGGTCAAATAGGTAGTGTGAACAACTCTACATGAGCAAAACCGCCCAGGAGCAGGCCCCGGCCGGCTCCGAGACCCCGCCCTCCCCGCCCGTGCGTCCGTTGACCGCGGCGGCCGTGGTCGCCGCCCTCGGGGTGGTCTTTGGCGACATCGGCACCAGTCCCCTTTACGCCTTCAAGGAGTGTCTCCGCGTCAAGGACGCGGACGCCAACATCCTGGGGGCCAGCCAGGTCGTCCCGATCCTCTCCCTGATCATCTGGTCGCTCATCTGCGTGGTGATGGTCAAATACGTCCTGCTGGTGATGGAAGCCAACGAGGACGGCGAAGGGGGCATCATGACCTTGGTCTCCCTGGCGTCCTCCAAGGACAAGACGCGCGAAAAGCGCAAGCACCGCAGCTTCCTCGTCCTACTGGGGGTCTTCGGGGCCGCCTTGCTTTACGGCGACGGCGTGATCACCCCGGCGATCTCGGTTGTCTCAGCCCTCGAGGGCGTCAAGGAGGCCAACGATCGCCTGCATGGCCCGCTGAGCCCGCAGTTCCTGAAATACTTCATCCCGACGGCCGCGGTGCTCATCCTCGTCGGCATCTTCTGGCTCCAGAAGATCGGCACCGGCCGGGTCGGCATGTATTTCGGCCCGATCACGATGGTATGGTTCCTGGTGATCGGCGGGCTCGGGATCCTCTCGTTGGTGACGAACAGCCAGGTGCTGGGCCAGATCCTCTGGGCGTTCAACCCCTTGGAGGGCTTGCAGCTCCTGCTCAGCCACCCCGGTCTGGGCATCCTCATCCTAGGTGCGGTCTTCCTGTCGGTGACCGGAGCGGAGGCGCTCTACGCGGACATGGGACACTTCGGCCAGCGTCCGATCCGGACCGCCTGGATCTTCATCGTCTTCCCGGCGCTGATCCTCAACTACCTGGGCCAGGGCGCTTGGGCGCTGGCTCACCCGCACGAGCTCACCGAGGCCGGCTTCAACCCCTTCTTCAACATGGCGCCCAACTGGGCGCAGATCCCCCTGGTGGCGATCGCCACCCTCGCGGCGATCATCGCCTCACAGGCCCTGATCGCCGGGGCTTTCTCCATCACGATGCAGGCGATCCAGCTGAACTACCTGCCGCGCATGCGCGTGGAGCGCACCTCCGACGTCGAGTCCGGCCAGATCTACGTCCCGATCATCAACTGGCTCCTGATGACCGGCTCGATCTACCTCGTGCTCCATTACGAAAACTCCGAGAACCTCGCCAGCGCCTACGGCATCGCGGTGAGCCTCACGATGCTCGTGACGACCATTCTTTTCGGCCAGTATGTACGCCACCGCCTGAAAATCCCCACCGCCGGAGCCTACGCGCTGCTGACCCCTTTCATCGTGCTCGAGCTGCTGTTCGTCCTCGGTAACGCCCACAAGGTCCTGCCCAATGGCTGGCTCCCCTTGGTCGTCGGCATCGTGGTCTACTACCTCATGGCGGTCTGGAACAAAGGACGTATCGCGATGAAGCAGAAGATGAATGACAACGATGGCACGGATGACTTCGCCAACTTCCTCGACAGCGTCGAGGACCGCTTCGCCGCTGGCAAGATGAGCCGCGTCAAGGGCACGGCGATCTACCTGGCCGGTTCCACCAAGGCCGTCCCGATGGCGCTCGCGCACAACCTCAAGCACAACAAGGTGCTGCACGATCACATCATCGTGGTGACGCTCAAGGTCGACGAGGATCGCGCCGTCGTCCCCGCTACCGAACGCGTGAGCTTCCACACCCGCGGCCCGAAGTTCTGCCGCGTGGACGGCCACGAGGAATTCCCTTCCGTGCTCACCGTCGTCGGCCTCTTCGGTTTCCGCGAGAAGCAGGATGTCTTCCCGGTCCAGGATGCCGCCTTCCGCGAACTCGGCATCTCCCCGAAGGAGCTGGACATCACCTACTTCCTCAGCCGCGAGACCATCGTCCGCGCGACGACGGGCTTCAGCCTTAACGCGGTCCAGGAGAAGGTCTTCGAGGTGCTCAACCGCAACTCACTGTCCGCCACCGCTTACTTCAACCTGCCGCCCGGCCGCGTCGTCGAGCTCGGCATGCAGGTCGAGCTCTGAGCGGCTTCAGCGCGGGGCCTCGAAGCGGAAGACGAAGGCGCGCTCGCAGGGGTGGTTCTCCTCGTCGGCCAGCTCCCGCGGGGTCTCGACCACGCAGACGGCGCCGAGCTGCTCCCAGCGAAGCTCATCCGGCCAACCGAGGATGTGGACGCGCGTACCGGGCGGCGGCCGCAAGGCCTTGGTGCGCAGTTGCGCCCCGGGCCAGCCCCAGGCGATGACATAGGTGACCCGCCCATCGGCCGACCGGGTGAAGAAGCGCGCGGGCTCCGCCGCCAGGCCAGCGGCACGGACGTTCGTCACCGCCTCGGCGTTCACGTTGACCCACTGCTCGACCTGCAGGAAGGCGGTCGAGCGAGCCGGATCGGCGGGGTCGACCCAGGCATGCGGATCGGGCCGGTCACCGGCGGCCGCCGCGGCGAGCAATGAACGCAAGGCATCCGCGGGCGCGGCCGGCAACGAACGACAACCGACCAGAAAGCCTGCGGTCAGCACGATCCCGGCCAGAAGCGCCGGAACCAACGAACCGCGGTCACTTCGCACCCTTGGCCTTGGCGACGAGGTCGTAGAACCGGTCGAAAAGGACATCGGCATCGTTGGGACCAGGGCCGGCCTCGGGGTGGTACTGGACGGAGAACACCGGCTTATCCTTGAGCCGCAGGCCGGAGACCGTGCCGTCATTCATGTTCACCTCGGTCACGACCGCGCCGCAGCGGGCGAGCTCGTCGGCCTTCGAGGCGAAGCCGTGGTTCTGGGCGGTGATCGACACGCGGTCGACCTCGCTGTTCTTGACGGGCTGATTGCCGCCGCGATGGCCGAACTTCAGCTTGTACGTGGAAGCGCCGATGGCGTGCGTGATGATCTGATGGCCGAGGCAGATGCCGAAGATCGGGAAGGTCTTGATCAGGTCGGCGACGGACTCGTGGGCGTACTTGAGCGCGGCGGGGTCGCCGGGACCGTTGGACAGGAAAACGGCGTCAGGCTGGAAGGCGCGGATCTCGGCGGCGGTGGTGCGGGCCGGGAACACATGGACATCGAAACCGGAGGCGACGAGGCGGCGGAAGATCGAGGTCTTCGCGCCGAAATCGAAGGCCGCGAGCTTGTAGCGGACGGGACGGTTCTTCGGCTTGTTGAGGTGGGTCCCGACCACGGTGAAGGCCTCGCAGTCGGCGGGCTTCGGGTTGTAGTGGTAGGGGGCTTTGCAGGTGACGTCCTGGACGAAATCAGCGCCGACGGTACCGGTCCAGGCGCGGGCGCGCTTGAGCGCTTCCTCGTCGGACAGCCCCTCGGTCGAAAGGCAGGCCTTCATGACGCCGGCGACGCGCAGTTTCTTGGTGAGGAAGCGGGTGTCGACGCCCTCGATACCGGGGATGCCGTACTTCTGCAGCCAGGTCCCGAGGTCGGTGGTGGCGCGCCAGTTGGAGACGATCGGCGACAGCTCGCGGACGACGAAGCCGGCGACGTGCGGGCGGGCGGACTCGAGGTCCTCCTCGTTGACGCCGTAGTTACCGATCTGCGGCGCGGTCATCGTGACGATCTGGCCGAAGTAGGAAGGGTCGGTCAGGATTTCCTGATAGCCGGTGAGGCTCGTGTTGAACACCGCTTCACCGCAGAGCGTCGCGGTCGCCCCGAAAGCCCTCCCCCGAAGAATCGTTCCATCTTCCAGAGCGAGCACGGCGTGGCGGGTCATGAGTCCGTTTTGAATGAGGGTTCGCCCCCGTTGTGAAGCAAAAAAGCGAACGATTGAAAGATAGTCACCCGCCCCGTCCTCAGGGATGGCCTTCCCTCCCCCTCCGGACCTAGAAACCCTTGCCCGGATCGCCGCCCAATGGCGCCGGCGGACGGGCCCGACGATCCAAGCTATCAGCCGCGTAGGGCTTATGGACCTGCCAGCCCGCTCGGAAAGGCGCCCCCTGGGCCTTGACGTGGTCGGTGATGGCTCGCAGCACCTCCGGACAGGCCCGCTGGGACCACTCGGGATGCAGCCAGACGTGCCGGCTAGCCCAGACGCCCCCCACGGCCTGGGTCCAGCGGACGATGCTGTCGGGGGTTTCCACGATGAGTTTGACCTCGTCGGCCCGCAACAGGGAGGCCGGCAGGGGTGGTTTGGCCCACTTGGGACTGAGAGTCACCCAGGCCAGGCCCTCGGCGATGGGATAGGCCCCGCAGGTCTCGAGGTGGGAGGCTAAGCCGACGTCCCGGAGGGCGGCGACCAAGGGCGAGAGGTCGTGGATGCAGGGCTCCCCCCCGGTCAGGACGACGAATTCGGGGCGGGCGACGGCGGCCTCGGCAGCCAGCTCCGCGGCGGAGGCCCGGCGGAGGTCCTTCGGGACGTGCTGAGGGTGCCAGGTGGAGGCCGAATCACACCAGGCACACTTGACCGGGCAGCCCTGCAACCGGATGAAGAAGGCCTTGCGGCCGAGATGGACACCCTCCCCTTGCCAGCTGAGGAACGTCTCGTTGACCGGGTAGAGGTCGGCCATCCGCTCAGGCGTCCGGCAGGTACCGGGCGACGTTCTTGGTGTCCTCGTGGAGGATGATCTGTCGCACCCAGGCGCGGCCGCCGGTCTCGCGACGCACCATCGGGTCGAAGGTCTCGAACAGGAACTTCGCGATGCCTTCGGTCGACACGGAGTCGATGACGAGCGGACGGAAGAGCTTCGGGTAATCCTTAAGGAGCTGCTCGCGGACCGGATCCGACTTCGCGAACAGACACGCGTGATCGAGGTGGTCGGCGATCCAAGTCTTCAAGAAGCCGAGTCCGCCGAAATCGACGACAAAGCCACGCTCGTCCAGTTCGCGGCAACCGAACTCGATCTCAATCGCCCAGTTGTGACCATGCAGGAAGGAGCAGTGACCTTCATGGCGATGCTGCCGATGGGCGAACGGGATGTCGCGGTAGGTCTTGCTGCAGGTGAACATGGGACAGGCCGAGATAGACCGAGGCCGGCCCGGGTCGCAAGGAAGATGCGGCCCCGGCCCTCGGGAAAAGGGCCAAAAAAGAGGCCGTCCGCATCCTCGTGCGGCCGGCCTCCGAAGGCGGCAAGGCTGGCGGACGATTAGAAGCGGTGATTGAAACCGACCGACAGAACGTCCGCGGCGTGGACCGGGTTCACCACCGTGCCGTTGCCCAGCTGCACCTTGTTCACCACATTGAGCACGGTGCTGTAATAGACGTAAAGGCTGCTCGTCGCGCCCAGCTGGTAGGTGAGACCGGCGGCCAGGTGGGTGGAGAATACCGCACTCTCGTTATCCGCCCCGTAGGAGGCATCGACGGTCGCCATCGAGTTATGGTCCCGGAACTGCCGGATCGCCGTGCCCTGGATCGATAACGCCAGCGGGCCGGAGAGCGGCACCTTCAATCCGGCCGTACCGGTGAAGGACGAGCCGGGGCGGAAGTTCTCGTCGTAAGCCACCGGAGCCTGCGCGGACAGCTGCCAGAAGAAC
>CAIRWP010000215.1 GCA_903882335.1 uncultured Opitutia bacterium
CGCTCTCGGTACCATCGCCGACCTCGTCCCGTTGCGCGCCGAGAACCGCATCCTCGCCTCCCATGGCCTGCGCGCCCTCGGCGAAGCCCGCCGACCCGGCCTGCGCGCGCTGATCGCCGTCAGCGGGATGGAGCCCGGCGGCATCCTCACCTCGGTCGACGTCTCCTACCGGCTCGGGCCCCGCATCAACGCCAGCGGCCGGCTGGCCGACGCCTCCTTGCCGCTGAACCTGCTGCTGGCGGAAGCCCGCGAGGACTGCGAGCGCGACGCCGCCCAGCTTGACGCGATCAACCGCGAGCGCCAGGAGATCGACAAGAAGGTCACCGAGGAGGCCACGCGCCAGGCCGAGGCCCAAGGCGAACTCGCCGGCCATGTGATGTTCGGCGACTGGCATCCGGGCGTGGTCGGGATCGCGGCGGGCAAGATCTGCCGCGCCTTGGACCGGCCCGTCATCGTGCTCGGTCAGGAAGGTGAACTCGCGAAAGGTTCCGGCCGCAGCGTCCCCGGGACGAACCTGGTCGAGGCATTGGCCGCCTGCGCCGACCTGCTGAAGACCTACGGCGGGCATCCCATGGCCGTCGGCATCTCCCTCGCCGCGGCCGACGTCCCAGCCTTCCGTGAACGCTTTGCCGCGGCCGTCTCCGCCCAGCGCGTCGCCGGCGTCGTCCACGCGGACGGGCGCGACCTCGACATCGTGCATTGGATCAAGCCCGCCGACGTCACCGACCGACTCCTGGACGACCTGGAACTGCTGCAGCCTTACGGTGAAGGTAATCCCGAGCCTACTTTCGGCCTGCGCGGGTTTGCCTTCGATCGCCCGCCCACGCCGTTCGGCGAAGGAAATTTCCGTCACCAGCTGGCGCTGCCCGGCGGTCGTCGGCTGAACTTCGTCGCCTGGCGCATGGCGTCGCGACTCCCTGAGCCTGGTCGGCCCGTCGAACTCGCGGTCCGCCTGCAATGGAACCGCTGGCAAGGCCGGCGGTTTCCGCAAGCCGAGATCCTCGACTGGCGTTACGCCGGCTGACCTCAGCGGGCCGGGGTGGCCGGCTTCTCGCCGGCGCCGCCGATCACCGGCGGGACGGGTTCGTCCGCGCGGCGTTCTTCGATGCCCTTCAGGCGCACGCCGTGGCCGCCATCTTCGACCGGTAGGAGGAAATAAAGGGTACGGACATCGTCCTGCTGGAAGATGCGCATCGAGTAACCGAGCCGCATCTGCCCGTCCTCCGCGCGGGTGTGGATCTCGCCTTCGGCGTAGGTGTTGTTGCCGCCGCCGGGGCGCAGCGTGCCTTTGCCTTTCGGGGCGAGGGCCAGGGTCTTCGCGCCAAAGCGGATCTCCACCGGGCCCGCCGTCAGGTTGACGAATTGCATGGTCCCGAAGGGGAAGGCGCCCTCGCGGTCGTCGATGGCGTTGACGGTCGTGCCTTGGTCCGTCCGATGGACCAGCAGCAAGAGGCGACCGTCGCCGGCGAACGTGAAAGCGGCCAGCGGACGGTGCGTAGGGCGGGCGGGCTTGGACAGGGCGGTAGGCGCGGGTACGGCGCCTCCGGCGGCCGGCCGGGTCTTGGGTTTGGCTTCGCTTTTCGGCGCCGGTGCCGGCGACGGTTCCGCGGCCTGGATCGAGGCCTGTGCGAGCTGGGTCAACTCGGCGTTCAAAGTCTCGCTCCTCGATTTCAGCTGGGCGATCTCGCTCGCCGCGCCGGCCCGGGCTTGGCCGCCGCGTTCCCGGGCATCGGCGGTCAGCGTCGCGAACCGCCGTTGGACCGATTCCAGTTCCTGGGCGAGCGCCGCCATCCTGGCCTGACCCGGGCGGACGACCTGGGCGGCGGTCGCGGGCACCGCATCGTCACGTAGCACCAGACGCAGCGGGTTGGGCCCGACATACGTCTGCTCAGCCGTGAAACAGTCGGCGCTCAGGTCCAGCGGACGGACGTCATTGCCGTCCAGGTAACCGGCGCCGAGGATGGGGCCGTCGAAGGAGAGGGCGCGGAACTTGACGCGGACGCGGGCTTCCCCGGTCTGGGCGAGGAGGTGGGCTCCGGTCAGGAGCAAGGCGAGGCAGGCGCGGCGCATCACAGTTCGCGGGTGGTGAGGTAGCGGACGGAAATCACGTGGAAACGACGGCCGAGCAGGCGGTTCACCATCTTGAGCTTGGGGTTGAAGCGGTAGGAGTCCGTCCGGTCGCAGACTTCGGTCTCAGGGGACTGCGACGGGTCGCAGAACTCGGGCGAACGTTGGACGACCGCTTCGATCCAGCAGGCGGATTGCGAGGTGAGGGAGCCAAGGTTGGTGGTCACGTCGCCATAGCAGCGGATCACGAACGTGTCGGAACGGGTGGTCAGGGCCGGCCCGATGACCGCCAGGAGGTCGGACTGCAGGAGGGAGCCGGGTGTCCCGATGAGCAAGTGGCCGCGGTTGACACCTTCGGAGCGCGGGTCCTGCAGGGTGAGGTTGGAGCGGATGATTGTATCCGTCGGGGTCCAGGGCACGCTGCCCGGGGAATTGTTGGCGGCGAGCAAGGTCGGGCTGGAGACCGGGGCGGGGGCCGCGGTCCGGTTCGAAAGGTTGCCGCCGTCCACGTCGGCGCGGACGATGGCCGTCTGGAGGCAGCCGACCAAGGAGGTGTCGTAGTGGTAGCCGCAGAGGAAGCGGTTGACGAATTGGGCGAGGCCGATGAAGGGCAGGGGGATCGTGTAAGATTCCGTGGCGCTGTGGTTGATCGAGGTGAAGAGGCTCCGGTGCGGCAGGAGGACGCGCGTGCGGATCTCCGCGACGATGGAGCGCGCCAGGAGCTTGATCTGGTCGTCGTCGAGGGTGCTCAGTCCGGTCCAGGCATTGGCGGAGCTGTGCGGCGATTTGAAGTTGTAGATGGCCTTGTCGGCGCGCACGGTTCGCGGGTAGCGGGCGTTCTGGCTCGACAGTGGCATGGTCTCGGTCGCCGCGCCCATCGCGTTGCGCTTGGCGCCGGCCAGCAGCGTGGCCCAGGCCTCGACCGAGGTGCTGTTCACGTTGAACGCGCCGTCGGTGAGGGTCGCCCCGGCGATGCGGCGGTGGTTGCCGACCATCGCTCGGACCGTGGTCGGGTCGCGGTTGGAGAAAAGGGTGGTGCGCGGGTTGGCCAACGGCGCACGGCCGGCCACGAAATCGTCGAGCACGGTGGCCAGGGGGCGTTTCTCCGTGACGGTCGCACCGCGGACGATCTCGGGCGCGGCGCCGGAGAAATAGTACCGGTCGTAGAGCGCGGCGTTGATCATCCAGGTCTGGTCCCACGTCGTCACCCCGTAGTTGTAGTTTCCCATCGCGTTCATCGGGTTGTACAGCGAGCCGAAGCTGTTGCCGATGGCGAAGAGGGGTTCCTGGTCGCGGAGCGTGAAGTTCGCGTGCGCGAACTGCGCCAGCGAGAGCGGCGGCGCCAACGGCACCTCGCTGTAGACCGCCGCCGATTGGCCGCTGAGTCCCGACGAGACGCTGAGCCCGCCGAAGGCCTGGCTGGAGCCGGTGCCGGTGGCCTCGAGGACTTCCGGCCAGGTGTTGGCCGACCTCACCACCAGTTTGAAACTGGAGGAGGTCTTCGCGTAACCTGCGGGCATGTCGCTCGGACCGATACCGGTGGCCTCCGGCCGCGTCATGGTGGCCATCGGGTTCGAGTGCGTGAAGACCGGGAAGGGCAGGGGATCGCGCGGCCAGCGCACGCCGTAGTCGAAGACCGCGATGATGTTCGGGGGTTCGCCGGGTCGCGCCAGACGGAAGCCTGGAAGGTAGGTCTTGGACGGCGCGGTGCCGCTGCGGTCGAGGTCGTTGGCCAGCAGCTCGGTGACTTCGCTGCAGACGTTGTACAGCTGGCCGTCGCCCGAGTTGCCGGTGTCCATGATCCGATCGCCCGGCCAGCAGGTCAGGAGGTGGCGGACATAGAACGGGCCGGTGCTGCGGATGCCGACCGAGATGGAGTCGGTCGGCAAGCGGGAGACGCGGGCACGGTTCGCGTCGGTCCAGGGGATGGAGAAGCCGCCGAGGAAGTCGAAGCTGTTGGCGGAGACCGGCGGGAGCCGGGTGAACGGCAGCGGACCGTTGCTGGACGAGGAGAAGACCCGGAATTCCCCCGGTTGGAGGACCGTGCCGTCCTTGATGTAGGTCCGGAAACTCTCGCTCCAGTTGGCCGAGCCGTCCGTGATCCGCGCGAGGTCGATCATCCGCCGGCTCCAGCTGCCCTTGGCCGTCGTGCTGAAGTCGACGGTCCAGTTATCCCAGGCGCGGAAGGAGAGGCGCATCGCCGCGGTGTCGGCGGTGTTCGGTTCCTTGCTCAGGCGCACCGCGACATTGTAGGGGTTGTGCAGTACGGTGATCGGCGAGAGGGTGAGGCGCAGGTCGCCGTCTTCCATGAGTCCCCAGACGAGCAGCTGACGGGCGACGTAGGGCGTGACGGAGACCTTCACCGGCCTGGGGGCTTCCTTGCCGTTGACGAAGTCGCGTACCAGGTAGTTTTCGCCGGAGTCCATCCGGTTGAAGCGATGGCTGTAGTGGGCGGTGCCACCGTAGCCGGAGGCGGCGAGGCTGATGGTGTTGGGGAAATGGGTGCGGGCGCGGAGCGTCGGGACGGTCGGGATGGACCAGTCGAGTTCCTTGTAAAGCCGGTGGTAATTACGGAGCGCGTCCCAGGTCGGTCCGCGGATCAGTTCGTCGGCGTTTTTGGGGTTGACTGCGAAGGTGTAGACCGGGCTGAGCCAATGGTTCGCGCCGTCGTAGGGGACATTGACCTTAACATCCCGGTCGTTTATCTTGCCGTCGCCATAGGCCCGCCGGTCGGTCTGCTCGTTGGGGTGGAAGAGGTAGGTCACGCCGGTCAGCTC
>CAIRWP010000216.1 GCA_903882335.1 uncultured Opitutia bacterium
GCTCGGCCTCCCCACCCTGCTCATCGACCTGGACGCCCAGGCCAACGCCACCAGCGCCCTCGGCCTCGAGAAGACGGAAGGCCGCTCGATGTACCGCGTCCTGCACGGCGAGGCCAAGGCCGCCGACATGGTCGTCGCGACCGCGACGGAGAAACTGGACCTCATCCCGTCCGAACTCGACCTCGCCGCGGTGGAGTCGGAGCTCGCCCAAGCCGAGAACTACCTCGGGCGCATGCGCGAAGCCCTCGCCCCGCTCGTCGCCACCGGCAAGTACAAGGCCATCCTCATCGACTGCCCGCCCGCGCTCGGCATGCTCTCGATGAACGCGCTCGGCGCCTCGGACCACCTGCTCGTGACGCTGCAGACCGAATACCTCGCGATGGAGGGCCTCGGCCAGATCCTCGGCGTCGTCGATCAGCTCCAGGCCGCGGGCGCGACCGACAAGCTCACCGTCGGCGGCATCGTGATGACGATGTACGACGTGCGCACCAAGCTCTCCCGCCAGGTCGTCGAGGAAGTGAAGACCCACTTCCCCGCCCTCGTGATGGAGGCGATGATCCCGCGCACCATCCGCCTGTCGGAGTGCCCGAGCCACGGCCAGACCATCTTCCAGTACGACGTCCACTCGCCGGGCGCCGTCGCCTACGAGGCGCTCGCCAAGGAGTTCGTCGCGCGCTTCGGGCTGAAGTGAGCGAGGGCGACCCCAGCCGCGTCCGCCGCGTCGGAGGGTTCGCCGAGCTACTGGCGACCCCGTTCGCCGATGGTGTGAACGCGCTCTACTGGGAACGGTCGCTGCCCGGGGACTTCGCCGAGGTGGCCGCGCGGCTGCCGGCGGGCCAAGGGATCGTGCCGCTGACCGATGAGGAGTTGGTAGCGCTCCCGCTCTCGGCGGCGGGGCGGCTTGCCGCCGAGGCGATGCTGGCCGACCAACGGTTGCTCCGCGCCCATGACCTCGCGCCTTCGCTGAACCTGATCCACGACTGCCAGCCGGACCCCGCCGCGGGGGCCGTGCCGACCGACGTCACCTCCTTCCATGTCGATAGCGCGCCGGTCGAGGTCGACACCTGGCTCTGCACCTACCTCGGCGCGTGCAGCGAAGGGCTGGCGAACGAAGACGCCTGGCTGAAAGTCGAAATCCCGGAGATCCGCGCTCAGCTTCTCCGGGACTACGGCGGGAGCGACGACGCCGGCTTCGCGGAGTTCCTGCACGAGCACAGCTGCGATTCGCATTACGCGCCGAAGCCCGGGGCAAAGCCTTACGCCTTCGGACGCTTCGCACTTTGGCGCATCGCGACCCGCTGGCCCGGCAGCCCCGTGCCTCCGTGCGTCCACCGCGCTCCCGTCAACCTCCCCGGCTCGCCGCGCCTGCTGCTGATCAGCTGAGGCCGCCCTTGCCTTCTCGCAGGAGAAGTCTTGGATAACGCGGCCCCGATGCTCCGCCTCTACGTCAAGTTCCGCCCTTACCTCATGGCCGGCGCGATCCTGTTCCTCGCGGCCTTTAATTCGTCCAACGCCCTCCGCGTGCCGATGTCTCAGGTGCCGGGCGAGGTCTACGACCGTTACCTGAGCCGGGTGGAGGCGGACGCCCCCGCGGAGGAACTGCGCCGCGAAGCCGACCAAGGCAGCGCGCTGGCGGCTTATTACTTCGCCCTGCGGCACACGAGCTATTGCCCGCGGGACCTCCGCATCAAGGTGGATCGCAATGTGGCCTTCGATTATATGCAGAAGGCTGCGAACCTTTCGCACCGCCCCCGGGCCGAGGCGGTGCTGGCGCTTTACCACCTGAACGGCTGGGGCACGCCGCCGGACCTGGCCAAGGCCGCGGCACTCGCCGCCGAGGCCAAGGCGAAGGGACAGGTCCTGGGCTACCGCGTGCTGGGCGAATGCCACCTGCGGCGGGCAGATGGTCTGAAAAAACTGCCGGCCGAGACCGGGCTCGCCGACGCCGCGCGGGCCCGCCAACTCAGCGAGGTCGAGGCGGAGATCCGGGCGGCGCTGCACAACCTCGAGCTGGCGGCGGAACGCGGTAACGCGGGGGCGCTCAAATCGCTCGCGGGAATCCACGATGAAGGCGACCTCGGCCGGCCACGGAATCACCGCCTGGCGACGGAATACTTCAAGCAGGCGGCCTTACGGCGGGATGAGCGGGCGGCCCGCACGCTCGCCGATCGCTATGAACAGGGCGAAAGGGTCGAGCGCGACCTCAAGCTGGCCTACGCCTGGACGCTGGTGGAAGCGCAGTTGGCCGAGGAGAAGGCCGAACCGCGCCGGCGCCGCGACGACCTGGAGAAGCGGCTGACCGTGGCCGAGAAACTCGGCGCCCAGGACCAGGCGGCGCAGTGGCTCGCCCAGATGCCGTCCGCGGACGATTCCGCCCGCGCCCGGCTGGACCCGGACCGCTGAGCCGGCCCGAGGGCGTTTTCCGCCTTTGTGTCGAATCCGACGCAGGATCGACACAGGGCCGGGTTACGCTTCGGCAACATG
Source organism: uncultured Opitutia bacterium (assembly GCA_903882335.1). Taxonomy (GTDB): domain Bacteria; phylum Verrucomicrobiota; class Verrucomicrobiia; order Opitutales; family UBA953; genus UBA953. The sequence goes on from CAIRWP010000216.1 coordinate 2,485, forward strand.
GAAGACCAAGAGAGGTTCGTCAGCCCCCCCCAGGAACCCCTGCCTCCGGCCAAGATCCACTTCCGCACGCTCGTCCTGTCCGACCTCCACCTCGGCACCAAGGACGCCCAAGCCCGCGAGCTGCTCGACGTGCTCCGCGGCATCCGCTGCGACAAGTTGATCCTGAACGGCGATATCATCGACCTCTGGTCGCTGCGCCGCAAGAACTACTGGACGCCCGCCCACACCGCCGTCCTCCGTCGCATCATGAAGATGGCGGAGAAGGACGGCACCAAGGTCGTCTACCTGCGCGGCAACCACGACGACTTCATCCGCCACCTGATCCCGATCTCGCTCGACCGCATCGAGCTGGCCGAGGAACACATCCACGTCGACCTACAGGGCCGGCGGTTCCTCTGCATCCACGGCGACGCCTTCGACACGGTGACGGCCAAGATGCGCTGGCTGGCCGTGCTGGGCGACATCAGCTACCAGGTGTTACTGGACATCAACCGCTTCTACAACAAGTGGCGCGCCTGGCGCGGCAAGGAGTACTTCTCCCTCTCGCAGGCCATCAAGGGGAAGGTGAAGTCGGCCGTCAGTTTCATCTCCAGCTTCGAGGAGCACCTGCAGACGCTCGCCGCCCGCCGCGGCTGCGACGGCATCATGTGCGGCCACATCCATAAGGCGGAGGACCGCCAGATCGGCGCGATCCGCTACCTCAACTCCGGCGACTGGGTCGAGTCGCTCACCGCGATCGTCGAGGAGACCGACGGCACGCTCCGCGTCGTCGAACGCGCCGAGCTGCGCGAACGCATCGCGGCCCAGCGTACCCTCCACGAGCACGCCGTGCAGTCCCGCGGCTTCGTCCCCGCCCGATGACCCGCATCCCGATCCTCTCCGCGGGCTTCGGCGAAGGACATAACGCCGCCGCGCGGGCGATCGCCGAGGCGCTGGGCCGCACGTCCGGCGGCGCGCTCGAGGGGCAGGTGCACGACCTCTTCCTCACGGCCTACGGCGCGGACCGCGCCCGGCGTCAACGCGACGCCTACATCGGCGTCGCGAACCGCCACCCCCGCCTCTGGGGCATGCTTTACGCAGGCCTGGACCGCCTGCCCTTGGTCGGGGCCTCCCTGCCCTTCGTCCGCCCGGTCCAGCGCGCGCTAAACCAGTTGCTGGACGAGACCCGGCCGCCGGTGGTGGTCTCGGCCTACCCGCTCTACAATTACATGATGGCCCGCCGGTGGCGGCGGCACGACCCCGCCCGGCCGCGGCTGATTACCGTAGTCACGGACTCGGTCTCGGTGAACCGGGCTTGGCACCGTGCGCACTCCGATTGGTACGTGACGCCCAACCAGGCCACGGCCGACGTGATGATCGCCCAAGGCGTCCCCGCCGCCAAGGTCCTGCCCTACGGTTTCCCGGTGCCCGCCCGGCTGGCCCCGCGTTCCTCCGCGCAGGCCGGCGGCCGTCCCCGCGTGCTGCTGATGCTCAACCCCGGCAAGCGGGACGCCGTGGCGCTGGCGGCGGCGCTCGCGACGCTCGACCTCGAACTGACGGTCACCGTCGGCAAGGACGCCGACTTCCGCGAGGCGGTGGTCGCCGCGACCGCGGGCAAGGCCGAGGTCCTCGGCTGGACGGACCGGATTCCCGACCTGATGCTTTCGTCCCACCTCGTCATCAGCAAGGCGGGCGGCGCGACCACGCACGAGTGCGTCGCGGCCGGCACCCCGATGATCGTCACGCAGGTCATCCCTGGGCAGGAAGCAGGCAACGCGCGCCTGATCGTGGAACACGGCGCCGGCACCTACGGGCTGACGCCGGCCGCGGCCAAGGCGGCCGTGGCCGCGGCCTTCGCGGACGACTGGGCGGTCTGGCGCGAATGGAAACGCGCCGTGGAAGGTCTCGGCGACGCGGGCGGGGCCGACCGCGTAGCGGCCCTGGTGGCCGGAGAACTCGCGGCGCGCTGACGCCCCATCGTCACCCGCATGTCCACGTCATCCCCGGTGTCCAACTTCGAGGAGATGAGGCGTCGTCTCGGCCCGCTGGGCTGGGCGGCGGGCGCCTTGGACGGCGTGCTCAAGGTTTCCCACTTCGACGACTTCCTGGCGCGCATCCATCAGGCAGGCCGCCCCGACTTCTTCGCGTCCGCACTGGAGCAGGCGGACCTCAGGCCGAGCTGGGCCGACGAATGCCTGGCGCGCATCCCGCGCACGGGCGCACTGCTGGCCGTCGCGAACCACCCGCACGGGATGACGGACGGGCTCGTCGCGATGGAGTTCCTGCTCCGCGCGCGGCCGGATACGCTGGTCGTGGGCAACGAATGGCTGGCGCAGATCCCCGGCATCCGGCCCTGGCTCATCGAGGTGGACCCGGAGGGCCGGTCGAATCTCACCGGGACGCGCCGGGTGCTGGACCACCTGAAGCGCGGCGGCGCGATCCTGATGTTCCCCGCGGGCGAGGTCTCCAGCCTGCGACCCTGGCGCCGGCGGGTCGAGGACCCGCGCTGGTCGGACAGTTTCGTCCGCCTGGCGCGACGGACCAAGGCGACCGTACTGCCCCTGCACATCGCCGGCCGCAACTCCGGCCTCTTCCAGACCGCGGGGCTGCTGCACCCGCGCCTGCGGACGACGCTGCTGCTGCGGGAATTCCTCGCCCAGAAAGGTAAGGTCATCCGCCTGCGCGCCGCAAGTCCGGTGACGCCGATACAGCTCGCCCAGCACGCCGACGACGCCGAGGCCTCCGAATTCGTCCGCCTGCGCTGCGAGCTTCTGCCGCGCCGCGAACGCGCGCCGCGGCCGGCGGCGACGGAGCCGACCAAGCAGGCTGAGCTGATCCCGCCGGTGAATCCCCTCCTGGTGCGCGCCGAGCTACAAAGCCTGCCGGCGGAGGACCTGCTGCTGACCTCGGGCGACTTCCGCATCTTCCGCTTTCTCGGCGCCGACCTGCCTCACACGTTGCGCGAGGTGGGCCGCCTCCGCGAGCTGACGTTCCGCTCGGTCTCGGAGGGCACCGGCCTGGCCTGCGACCTCGACGCCTTCGACGCGTGGTACGACCAGCTGGTACTCTGGGACGAGAAGGAGAGTCGCATCGTTGGCGGCTACCGGCTCGGTCCGACGGACCGCATCCTACCGTTACGCGGCAAGCACGGGCTCTACACGTCGACGCTGTTCGAGTTCAAGGGCGACTTCTTCAAGCGGATGGATCCGGCGCTGGAGATGGGTCGCTCCTTCATCCGCCCGGAATACCAACGCCGGCCGACGAGCCTGCCGCTGCTCTGGCGCGGCATCGGCCGCTACGTGCTGCGCTTCCCGCAATACCACCTGCTGTTCGGCCCGGTCAGCATCAACCCGGAGTATGGGCAGGCCTCGAAGGAACTGATCCTCTCCTACCTGCGCCACAACCGGCTGGCCGACGACTTGGTGCCGTTCGTCCGCGCGAAGAACCCGCCGCGGGCGATGAGCCTGCACGAGGCCGACCTCGACGTCCTGCAGCGGTGCGCGTTCGACCTCGAGCATGTGTCCGGCCTGGTCAGCGACCTGGAGCCCGACGCGAAGCAGGTGCCCGTGCTACTCAAGCATTACCTGAAGCTGAACGGCCGGCTCATCACCTTCAACGTCGACGACTCCTTCGGCGGCTGCCTGGACGGGCTCATCGTCGTCGACCTCACGAAGGTCGACCCGAAGCTACTCGCGGCCTACCTCAGCGAGGAGGGCGCCCGCAGCTTCCTGGAGTACCACGATTTCCACGCCTGAGGCGGGCGCGGTCATTTACGTAGCCAAGGCCGCCCGGGCGGCTTAAGCCCCGGCATGCCTTCCGCGCCCTGGACCTCCCGACACACCGCCGCGGCGCTCGCGGGCGGGCACCTGTTGATCGCGGGCGCACCGGGCACGGGGAAGTCGCGGTTGCTCAACGGCACCCTGCTGCCGGCCTTGGTGCGGACCGGCGCCCCGCTACTCATCATCCAGGACCCGGCCACGGCCCACGGCCCGACCCTCGGCCTCCAGGTCGTGACGTCCAGCCACAAGGCTCCGGCCGCGGTCGGTGACCTGCTGGCCAAACCCACGCTGGTCACGCTGACCGGGACGCACCCCGAGCGCGAGGCCCAGACGGAACGGCTGTTCGCGGAATTGCCCGCGGCGCTCGCGGCCGCGCCGGCGCCCGCCGGCACCCGGCGCTTCCTGGTCATCGACGTCGCCCCGCTCACGCCAGCCCTCCGCTCGTTCGCGCCGCTGCTCCGCCAGGCTCGGTCGCTGGGCTGCACCCTCATCGTGACCTGCCAGTCGCCGAGCTCGCTCGAACCCGGCCTGCCGGCGCTCTTCACGAGCCACGCCGCATTCTATCATTTTTATAAACGCTGCCTGCGCGTGATGGCGGAGAACGTCCTGGCCGCCACGGGCGCGGCGGAGACCAACCCGTCGGGCAAGCCGACGCCGATCAACCGCTTCGGCCAGCCGTTGGCGACGCCGGTCAGCCGGATGGTCGGCAAGCTCGGCGACCTCAAGGTCGGCGAGTGCTTCCTCGTCACCCCGGGCGCGCCCTACGAACCGCTGCGGACCTGACGACGCCGGTCACTTCGCCAAGGTCAGTTTGAAGGGGTAGCGGCGCTGGGCGTTCCACTCGCCGACGTAGATGTCGCCGGCGGTGTCGACGAAGAGGTCGTGGCCGTGCTTGAAGACGGGCTGAGCCTGACTGAGGGGCTGCAGCTTGCCGTCGACATACCGCGGCTCGCTGCCGCCCGGGGCGCTGAGGACCTTCTTCGTGACGCGGTCCAGGACGACGATGAAGCCGGACTGGTTCAGGCGACGGCCTTGGGCGTCCTTGCTCCAGCAGACGGCGGCGTAGGCCTTGTCACCGCGGAAACACAGCTGCCCCGCGAAGGCCCCGGGCAGGTCGAGGGTGTCGACATGCTTGCCGTCCAAGGTGAACGCCTTGAGCTGGTTCTGGCTCCGCGAGGGCACCCAGACCAACGGACCGCGCGCATCGGAGGCATCGATCGAGATGCCGTGGGCATTACTGAGGCTGGCAGCGTCCTTCGTCGGGCCGCCCCACTTCTTGATCAGCTTACCCTCGAGCGAGAACTCGTAGATGAGATTCGAGCCGTAACCATCGGCGACGAGCAAGGTACCCGCCGGCGTCCAGGCGACGTCGCACGGCATGAACTTGCCGTCGCTCAGGCCCAGCTCCTTAGGCGTCGGGAACTTGCGCACGACCTTGCCATCGGTCGTCAGCAGCGTGACGCGACCCTCCACCGCGGTGGGGTTCCAGCCCTCGGCCGCCATGTGCCAGCCGGAGTCGACGTGGACGAGGTATTCGACGCCGTCCTTTTCGAAGATCTCGAGCCCATGGCCGCCGCCGAGACCGGTGCTGATCGCGCGGACAAAGCGCCCGTCCCGCTCGAAAACGATGAAATCGTTCTTGGGGTGGTCGGTGACCAGGTAGATGCGGCCGTCCTTGCCTTCGGCCAGGGCGTGGGCGTTGACGATCGGCGCGACGGCGGGGTCAACCTTGGCCCACGCCGGATCGAGCCGGTACTTCGCCGGCCCGTGACCGAGCAGGCCGACCTCGCCGCCGGCCGGCGCGGACTGGGCTTGGGCGAAAAGGGTCAGCGCGAACCAGCAGGAGAGGAGGCGAGGCATGGCTCCAGCACAACCGAAGCGACCGCGGCTGTCACGCCCAAGACGGTCAGGCCCAGATCCGCTCCGCCGCCCACCACAGGCCGGCGAGGGCGATGCCCACGGACGCCGGCACCACAACCCAGCGGCGGTAACGCTCCTCGTCGCGCACCCAGAAGGTCGCGGCGAAGGCGAGGGCGATGACCGCGAGCTGCGCCCCCTCGACGCCGACGTTGAAGCCGGTGAGGGCAGCGAGGAACGCGTCGGCCGGGATGGGCTTGTCGGCGAGGCCGCCCGCGAAGCCCAAGCCGTGCACGGCGCCGAAGAGGAAGACGACGAGCAGGCGCCACCGCGTGTAGCGGGGACGGAAAAGGTTCTCCAGCGCGAGGAAGGCGATGCTCAGCGCGATGATCGGCTCGACGACGGACTCCGGGGCATGGACCCAGCCCGCCGCGGCGAGGGCCAGCGTGAGCGAATGCGCCAGGGTGAAGGCGGTGACCTGGGTGATGACGGGACGCCAGGAGCGGCTCAGCAGGAACAACCCCAGCACGAAGAGGATGTGATCGAGGCCGTGGGGCAGGACATGGACGAAGCCGCTGCGCAGGAAATTGACGAAGACGGCCCAGCCGGCGGAACCGTCCGCCCGCGGACCCGCCGCGGTCGCTGGCGCCGCGCGACCGGTGAGGTCGAGCGTGAAGCTCGCCTCGCCGGGGAAGAGCGTCTCGATCCGCGGGTACGGGACGCCGTCGAGGGTGTTGAGGAAGAGGACCGAGACCTTGTGGCCGGGCAGCGAGCGGATCCGCCAGCCCGTGATGCCGGCGGGCACCCGGGTCTTCCAGCGACCGACCATGACGACCGCGTCATCCGGCTTGTACAGCGGCTTGCCGTCCTCGGCGCCGAAGGTGAACTCGAAATCCGGCTGTACCCGGCCGAGCGGCTCGAAGGTGAACTCGACGACGGCCGCGGCGTGCTCGCGGGCCCGGCGGAGGAGCTCCGTGCGCTGCTCGGCGGTCAGGCGCGCCCAGGCGCGCTGCTCGAGCGACGGGGCCTCCGCGGGCGAAGGCGCCCAGGAGCGGGGATTGATCTCGATTGAGATCTCCGCGGTGCCGTCGGCCTGGAAACGCCCGTGGACCGGGATTTCCGGGATGGAGTGGGCGTCGGCCAGCGCCGCGAAAAAACAGCCAAAAACTGCAAATAAGCTTCTTATGAGGCGCGGATGCCCGACCATCCCCGCAAGATGGGTCGGCGGTCCGGGGATTCAACCCCATTGTCGGGTTGCCTTTCCCGGGCGATGACCCAACAAAGAACTCCTCAACCCAACCCCACCATGAAGAACCTCCTCACCATCCTCGCCGCCCTCGCCCTCGCCGCCTCCGCCCAGGCCGGTTGCGGCGTCACCGAGACCACCACCGGCACCCTCAAGGCCTTCGACGAGAAGACCAAGGAGCTCACCATCACCCCGAAGGAAGGCAAGGCCGCCAAGATCACCCTGACCCCCGAGACCAAGGGCGCCGATGGCGTCAAGGACCTCGTGGGCAAGGCCGTCTCCGTCGAAGTGTCGAAGCACGCGAAGAGCAAGGCGCTCTCCGTCGCTGCCGCCAAGTAATCCCTCCGGGATCCTCCGAACAGGGCCGCGTGCGAACGCGGCCCTTTTTATTGCCCGAGCGGAAGGCGCGCGCCAGTTTTTCCTCATGACCCCGGCTCAACTGAGCACCTCGGCCCGGACGGACGCCGCTCCGCCGGCCGGGCTTTCCCCCGCCGCCCGCGCGCTTTGGTTTACCCGCCGCGGCGACTGGGTGGCGGCGCACGCCATCGCCCAGGACGACGACACGCCGCTCGGTTCCTGGATCCATGGCCTGTTGCACCTGATCGAGGGCGACGTGGGCAACGCCCGCTATTGGTTCGCCCAAGCCGGACGACCCGCGCGGAAGCCGGACGAAGCCGACGCCCTCTGGGAGGAGATCGCCGTCGTCGCGCTCAAGTGAGGGGTTGGGTTTGACGCATCGGACCTTCCCGGCTCGATGGGAGGATGCCCATCCAGCCACGCCGAGCCCTGACCGGCGTGCCTACGCACGCCCAGGCGGCCGTGGCCTGCTCCGAGGGCGCGGACCGCGGGGTGATCGTACTGGTGGCCTCCAACCTCGGGGCGGCCGAAACCCTGGCGGAGGAGACCGCCCAGCTGCTCACGCTGCTGAACGGCGCCCAGCCCGCGGCCCGCACGCTCACCGAGGCCGATGCGGCGGTGACGTCCTTTGAGGCGGACTGCGACCTGCTCGGGGTACTGGCGGCGCTACGTCACGGCGGGCATGATGCGGCCCGCCCGCTGCTGATCGCCTGTACGCCGGCGGCGCTCGTGCGCCCGGCGCCCGCGCCCGAATCCGCCGCGCGCGCCGAACTGGTCGTGCGCAAAGGGGACCGGCTGGAGCTGCGCGAACTCGCGCGCCGGCTGGCCGAGGACTTCGGCTACGACCACGAGGCGCTCTGCGAACAGCCCGGCGAATTCGCGTTGCGCGGCGGCATCCTCGACGTCTACCCGCTCAACGCGCAGATGCCGGTGCGGATCGACCTCTTCGGCGACACCGTGGAATCGCTCCGGCCGTTCGATCCGGCCACGCAACGCAGCGAGGGCGAGGTGGAGGGTCTGGTGATCTGCGCACCGCGCGGCGACGTCGCCAAGGAGGCGGGGGTCCCGTTCTGCCGCCACCTGCCGGCCGACGCCCTCGTCGTGGTGGTCGACCGCTGCCAGGACGATCCGCTCTACGCGGCGGCGCGGGCGACGGCGACCGATGAGCTCGTACTCGAGGAGACGGACGAGGCCCCGGCAGGGTACGCGACCGAGGCGCTCGAATGCACGCCGGCGGAGACGTTGCTCATCGGCGCGGCGGGCGACGGGGCGGCGACACGCCCCACCCTCCTCCGCACCGCGGCGGCCCTGGCGAAGGACGGGCGACCCTGCCTGCTCGCGGGCGACACTGAGGGGTCGGTGGAGCGGCTGCACGCGGACGTGGCGGCCGCCGCGATCCGCGGCTTCGCCCCGCGCGTGTGCGCGGGCCGCTTCGGCGGCGGCATCCTCCTCGCGCCGGGCCGGTTGCGCGGTCTCCTCAAGGATGGCCTGCTCCTGCTGACGGAACGCGAACTCTTCGGACGACGCCAACGGCCGCTCGCGGCGTTGCCTCGGCGCCGCACCATGGTCCGGGCGGCCCTCGGCCGCGCGCTCGACTTCGGGGAGCTGGCCGAAGGCGAGGCGCTGGTGCACGCCACGCAGGGCCTCTGCCTGTTCCGCGGCATCCAGGCGCACGAACACCAGGGACGCACCGAGGACTTCATCGGGCTCGAGTTCGCGGAGCGCTCCCGGCTATACCTCCCGGTGCGGGAATCCCACCTCCTCTCGCGCTACGTCGGGCTCGGCCGGTCGCAGCCGAAGCTCTCCAAGCTCGGCGGTGGCGGGTGGGAGCGCTCGCGCAAGGCCGCCGAGAAGGCCACCGCCGACCTCGCGGCGCAGCTGCTGGCCCTGCAGGCCGAACGTTCGGCGAAGCCGGGCATCGCGCACCCGCGCGACGTCGACAACGCCTGGATGGGCGAGTTCGAACGTTCTTTCCCGCACCGCGAGACGCCCGACCAGGCGCGGGCCATCGCCGACGTGAAGGCCGACCTGGAACGGCCGGCACCCATGGACCGGCTCGTCAGCGGCGACGTCGGCTTCGGCAAGACGGAGGTGGCGCTGCGCGCCACCTTCAAGTGCGCGCTCGGCGGCCGCCAGGTGGCGATCCTGGCACCGACGACCGTGCTGGCCCAGCAGCATTACGAGAGTTTCCGGGAGCGGCTGGCCCGCTGGCCCATGTCCGTCGAGCTGCTCAGCGGCTACCGGACAGCCAAGCAGAAGGCCGCCGTCCGGGCGCGCGCCGCCGCCGGGACGGTCGACATCGTGGTCGGCACGCACGCGCTGCTCTCCGACGGGACGACCTTCGCCCGGCTGGGCCTGGTCATCATCGACGAGGAGCACCGCTTCGGCGTGCGCCACAAGGAGCGGCTGAAGCGGCTCCGCACCGAGGTCGACGTCCTCGCGATGAGCGCGACGCCGATCCCGCGCACGCTCTACCTCGCGCTCGTGGGCGCCCGCGACCTGAGCGTCATCGAGACGCCGCCGCGCGAGCGCCTGCCCATCCGCACCATCGTCCGCGGCTACGACGAGGGGCTGGTGCGCGACGCCGTCAAGGCGGAGCTGGCGCGGGGCGGCCAGGTGTTCTACCTCCACAACCGCGTCGAGACGATCCAGGGCGTCGCGGAACGCCTCGCCGCGCTCGTGCCCAAGGCGCGCATCGTGGTGGGCCACGGCCAGATGCCCGCCGGCGAACTCGAGGAGGTGATGGCGGCGTTCGTCGCGGGCGAGCACGACGTCCTGGTCTGCACGACGATCATCGAGACCGGCCTGGACATCCCCAACTGCAACACGCTGATCATCGAGGGCGCGGACCGCTTCGGGCTGGCCCAACTATACCAGCTGCGCGGGCGCGTCGGCCGGTTCAACCGGCAGGCCTACGCCTACCTCTTCCTCCACCGCCATGCGGCGCTGGTGGGCGCGGCGGGTCGCCGCCTCACCGCGATCCGCCAATACAACCAGCTCGGCGCCGGCTTCCGCATCGCGATGCGCGACCTCGAGCTGCGCGGCGCGGGCAACCTCCTCGGCGCCGCCCAGAGCGGGCACGTCGCGAACGTCGGCTTCGACCTTTACTGCCAGCTGCTCCGGCGGAGCGTGGCCAAGCTGCGCGGTGACGCGGGGGCCACGGTGGAGCGCTGCGAGCTGCGGCTGGACTTCATCGACCACACGCAGGCCATCCTCGGCGTGGAGGAGGTCCGCGGGAGCGCCGGCGACGGCGCCCTGCTCACGGCGACGCTGCCGGCGGATTGGATCCCGGAGACCCGCCTGCGCCTGGAGACCTTCCGGCGCATCGCCCTGGCGCTCGACGTCGCCGAGGTCGCCGAGCTCCGCGCGTCGCTGCGCGACCGCTACGGCCGCCTGCCGCCCGAGGCGGAGGCCATGCTCGGCCTGGCCGAGATCCGCTGCCTGGCCGAGGCGCGGGACGTCGTCGCGGTGTCGACCGAAGGGGCGACCCTCCGCTGTCTGGAGGCCCGGCCGGGGCGGTCGCCCGAGCCGATCCTCGTGGGCAACCGCTTTCCCCGCTTGACCGTGAAGGACCCCCTGCGGAAACTAAAGGAAATCCGCGGCTTCCTGTCGCGGCTTCCCGCGCCCGCCCGCCGATGAAAAGCCTCCTTCCCGCCACCTTGCTCCTGACCGCGACCCTCGCCCAGGCGCAGCTGCGTAAGCCGACCCTGGAGGAGACCGCGGCCCAACGCTGGACGGAGACCAATCAGGACAAGGTCGTGGGCATCGCCGCCGGCACGCCCATCATCCTCTCGGAGGTCCGCCGCCAGATCGAGCCGATCGCCGGCCAGGCCAAGGCCAGCGCGAAGTCCGACGCCGAGTTCTTCGCCACGCTCGCGCGGGCGAGCCAGGAGTCACTGCAGAGCATGGCCGACCGCCAGCTCGTGATCGCGGAATTCAAGGCGGAACGCGGCAGCCTGCCCGCCGCCTACATCGACGGCGACATCGAGGAGACCATCCGCCGCGACTACGCCGGCGACCGCAACCGCTTCGTGGCCTCCCTGCGCGCAGCCGGGATGACGCCGCTCTCCTACCGGAAGTTCATCGAGGACCGCATCATCTTCGAGTCCATGGTGAGCAACATCCGCCGCACGGCCACCGACGTGGGCCCCGGCCGCAGCAAGGAATTCTACGAGAAGAACATCGATCTCTTCACGCGCGACGAGCAGGTGCATTTCCGCCAGATCGCGGTGACCCAGGGCGCCGCGGAGACCGCGGAGGCCGCGGCCCTCCGCGCGGCTGACTGGGCCGAGGCCGCCGCCCACCCGGAGCGCATGGCCGCGCTGCTGGCCAAGCACAAGGTCGCGGTGCCGGCGGGCGCGAAGGTCGAGACCTTCGCCGACCTGGCCAAACTGGTGAGCTCGGACGACTACGCGGCCCGGGGCGGCGACGCCGGCTGGCTGAGCGTCTCCAACCTGACCGAACGGATCGTGACGACCTTGCGCGGGCTCGCCGACCGGCAGGTCTCCGCCCCGCTGCGCTTCGACATCCCCGGCGCCAAACCAGTCTGGTTCATCCTGCGGCGCGAAGGCTGGCGGCCGCGCGGCGCCGCGCCCTTGAGCGAGCCGGACGTACTCGCCGACGTCGAGAACCGCGTGCGCAACGTGGCGATGAAGGAAGCGGTGGACGAATGGCTGCAGGGCCTCCGCGCCAAGCACCACCTCCAACTCGACCGCTGAGATGACCCCGCGGACCGCGCCCGACGACGCCCCGGCGCCCCGGGTGGCGCCGGCCGGGTTCCGTTGCCGCGCCTTCCCGCGACGCACCGCCGGCGTGCTCCTGCACGTGACGGCCCTGCCCGGGGACGGCCCCATCGGCTCGCTGGGCGCCGCCGCCCGGCGCTTCGTCGACGCGCTCGCCGCCGCCGGCTTCGGCTGGTGGCAGGTGTGTCCGCTGGGGCCGACCGGCTACGGCGATTCGCCCTACCAGGCCCTGTCCGTTTTCGCCGGCAACCCCTACCTGCTAGACCTCGCCGATCTGCGGGCCCGCGGTCTGGTCACCGCGGACGAGCTCGCCGACGTCCAACCGGCCGCGGAGGGGCGCGTGGACTTCGGCCGGCTCTGGACCACGCTGCGTCCCTTGCTCGACCGCGTCGGGCAGCGGGCGGCCGAGGCCCTACAGGACGACCCGGGCTTCGCGCGCTTCCGTCGCGAGCAAGCCGGGTGGCTCGATGACTGGGTGCGTTTCGCCGCTTTGCGCTCGGCCAACGGATTCACCGCACCCACGGCCTGGACGACGACCACCGCGCCCGGCGACGCCCAGACGGCGGCCGCCGCTCTGCAGTTCCTCTTTACCGAGCAGTGGGCGGCCCTCCGGACCTACGCGCAGGCCCGCGGGGTGCGGCTCTTCGGCGACGAACCGATCTACGTCTCCGCGGACGGCTGCGACGCGAAGTTCCGGCCGGAGCTCTTCCAGCTCGACGCCGCCGGCCGGCCCACGGCGGTCGCAGGCGTACCGCCCGATTATTTCGCCGCGGACGGACAGCTCTGGGGTAACCCGCTCTACGCCTGGGAACGCCACGCCGCCGACGGCTTCGCCTGGTGGAAAGCGCGCGTCTGGCACGACCTCGGGCTTTTCGACGCGATCCGCATCGACCACTTCCGCGGAATCCATGATTACTGGAGCGTCCCGGCGGAGGCGCCCAACGCCCGGGAAGGCGCCTGGTGCGCGGGCCCGGACCTCGCGTTCACGCGCGCGCTCGGCGACCTGCCGCTCGTGGCCGAGGACCTCGGCCTCCTCTCGCCGGGCGTGGAGACGTTGCGCGTCGCCGCCGGCTTGCCGGGCATGGCGGTGCTGCAATTCGGCTTCGGCGGCGAGACCGCCGGCAACCCCCACTACCCGCCGAACATCGCCGCCGACCGGCTCGCCTACACCGGCACCCACGACAACGACACCTTGGTCGGCTGGCTGGCCCAGGCGTCCGCGGAAGAGCGACGCCGCCTGGAGGAAATCTACGGACCCGACCCGACGGCCGCCCGGCTCGTCCAGGCGGTGTTCGACTCGCCGGCGGTGGCGGCCTTCGTGCCGGCCCAGGACCTGCTCGGCCTCGGGACGGAGGCGCGCTTCAACACCCCGGGCAACCCGCAGGGCAACTGGGACTGGCGGTTGACGGACGCGCAACTGGACGCACTGACGGCGCAGGCCCCGCAGCACCGCGCCGCGCTGGCCCGGAGCGGCCGGCTCAGCGCGTGAGGCGGCGGTACTTGGGGCGCCGCGGCGTATCGGACTCGAGCCCGAGGCGCTTGCGCCGGTCCTCGAGGTAGTCGCCGTAGTTGCCCTCGTGCCAGACGATGCGACCATCGTCCTCGAAAGCCATGATGTGCGTGGCGACGCGGTCGAGGAACCAGCGGTCGTGCGTGATGATGACCGCGCAGCCGGCGAAACCCTCGAGGGCATCCTCCAAGGCGCGGATCGTGTTCACGTCGAGGTCGTTCGTCGGCTCGTCGAGCAGGAGCACGTTGGCGCCGGCCTTGATGAGGCGGGCCAGGTGGATGCGGTTGCGTTCGCCGCCGGACATGAGGCCGACCTTGCGCTGCTGCACGTCGCCCGTGAAGCCGAAGCGGGCCGCATAGGCGCGCGCCGGGACGAGGACCTTGCCGAGATGCACCATCTCCTGGCTATCCGAGATCGCCTCCCACAGCGGTTTATCGGCCGGGAGCGCGTCGCGGGACTGGTCGACGTAGGCGATCTTGACCGAGTCGCCGAGGGTGAGCGTGCCCCTGTCGGGCTTCTCCTGCCCCGTGATCATGCGGAACAAGGTGGTCTTGCCGGCGCCGTTCGGCCCGATGATGCCGACGATCCCGCCGGCTGGCAGGCTGAAGTCGACGTCCTCCATCAGGACGCGGTCGCCGAAGCCCTTGGTGAGGCCGCGGGCCTCGATGACGGCGCCGCCCAGGCGCGGGCCCGGCGGGATCCAGATCTCGGCCGCCTTCTCCTGCTGGCCTTGGTCCTGGGTGAGCATCTGCTCGTAGGCCCGCAGACGCGCCTTGTTCTTGGCCACCCGCGCCTTCGGCGAGGCGGCCGCCCACTCACGTTCGCGCTCCATCGAGCGGGTGCGCGCGGCGGACTGCTTATCCTCCGCCTCGAGCCGCTTGCGCTTTTGCTCGAGCCACGAGGAATAGTTGCCCTTCCAAGGGATGCCGCGGCCGCGGTCGAGCTCGAGAATCCAGCCCGCCACGTTGTCGAGGAAGTAGCGGTCGTGCGTGATCGCGATGACCGTCCCCTTGTAACCCTGCAGGTGGCGCTCGAGCCAGCCCACCGTGTCGGCGTCCAGGTGGTTCGTCGGCTCGTCGAGCAACAGGATGTCCGGCTCCATGAGGAGCAGGCGGCACAAGGCGACGCGGCGCTTCTCGCCGCCGGAGAGCCCGGCCACCTTGGCGTCGGCCGGCGGGCAGCGCAGCGCTTCCATCGCCATCTCGATGCGGGCGTCGAGGTCCCAGCCGCCGCGCGCGTCGAGGATGGACTGGATCTCGCCTTGGCGGGCGAGGATCCGCTCCTGCTGCTTCGGGTCGTCGGCCTCGGAGACCTTGATGAAGGTATCTTCGTACTCCTCGAGCAGGGCCTTCATGCCGGCCGCGGCCTGCATGACACACTCCTGCACCGTCAGGTGCTCGTCGAGGCGAGGCTCCTGGGCGAGGTAACCGAGCGTGTACCCCGGCACCTGGCTGATGGAGCCGTCGAACTCCTGGTCCTCACCGGCCATGATCTTCAGCAGGGTCGACTTGCCGGAACCGTTGAGGCCGAGTACCCCGATTTTGGCGCCGAAGAAATACGAGAGGGAGATATCGCGGAAGACGGGCTTCTTCTCGAAGAACTTGGTCACCCCCGTCATGGTGAAGATCACTTTTTCGTCGGCCATGGGTCGGAGGGTTGGGACAAGCCCCCCGGGGGCAAGCGGAACCAGCGGGGCGCCGCGTGAGCGCACTTGACAACCCCCCCGGGGGGTGGGCTAGGTTAAGGCTCGTAGTCACCTTACAAGAAGGTGGGTCCAGCCGGACCCGCCTTTTTTGTCCCTAAAACTTTCACCGCACCCACCGCACACCCATGAGCGTCGACATCAAACCCTACCTCCAATACCTCGAGAAAGAGAAGCGCATCCCCAAGGACGAAGCCTGCGCCCTCATCGTCGAGGCCATCAAGTCCTCCGTCGAGAAGTCGGTCATGGCCGGCCAGAACGTCGAGGTCACGGCCGACCCTGCGACCGGCAAGCTCGAGGCCCACGTCCTCTACTCCGTGACCGACTCGGTCTCCGACCCCCTCCGCGAGATCAACCCCGTCGCCGCCGGCCTGCTCCAGGCGGGCGCCGCCGTGGGCGACCAGGTCCGCAAGCCGATCAACGTGGCCGACCTCGGCCGCATCGCCGCCAAGACCACCCAGCAGCTCCTCAACCAGCGCTTCCGCAAAATCGAGAAGGACCAGGTCTTCCAGGAGTACAAGGACAAGGTCGGCGACATCGTCACCGGCACCGTCCGCCGCACCGAGCGGGGCAACGTCATCGTCGAGCTCGGCACCGCCGAGGCCGTCCTCACCCACAAGGAACGCTGCCACGGCGACGAGTTCCGCACCGGCGACCGTATCCGCTGCCTGCTGCTCGAGATCCGCGAGGACCCGCAGCGCGGCCGCGAGTTCGTGCTCTCCCGCGCCAACGACGGTTTCGTCCGCCGCCTCCTCGAGCTCGAGGTCGCCGAGATCGCCGATAAGACCGTCACCATCGCCAAGATGGCCCGCGACCCGGGTTACCGCACCAAAATCGCCGTCGATTCGAGCGATCCCAAGGTCGACCCCGTCGGGGCCTGCGTCGGCGCCCGCGGCGCCCGCGTCCGCAACATCGTCAAGGAACTGGGCGGTGAGAAGATCGACATCATCCGCTACCACAAGGAGCCGCTCAAGCTGCTCGAGGAAGCCATCCGCCCGGCCCGGCCGCGCAACGTCCGCATCGACGAGCGCAACCGGTCCATCCACTTCGAGGTGGACGAGGAAGATATGCGCATCGCCATCGGTTCCAAGGGCCGCAACGCCCGCCTGACGTCCAAGCTCATGGGCTGGGGCCTCAACATCGCCAAGGCCACCCACGCGCCCGAGAGCGTCGAGGCCCAGCTCGGCGAGAAGGCCACGCGCATGGCCGAACAGCTCGGCCTGCCGTTCGACCTCGTCGCCAAGTTCGTCCAGCTCGGCCTGACCGAGCTGTCCGTCGCGGCGAACGTGACCGCCGAGGAACTGCAGGACACCGGCATCCCCGCCGATGAGGTCCAGACGTTCCTCGCCGCCGTCGCCAAGGCCGCCAAGGCCTGAGGCCTGCCCACCTCCTCCCCGCCTTTCCGCCGAACACCCAGCCCGCGCCCATGACCGAGAAGAAGAAGAAGCCCGAGGCCAAGAAGGCCTCCACCACGCAGCGCTACAGCGACGTGGCCAAGGAGCTCGGCCTCGAGGTCAAGGCGTTGCTCGCCCTGGCGGACCAGTTCGTCGAAGCCCATCCGGACTTCAAGGAACTCGTCTACGCCGAAGGCAAGAAGCCGGCGGCCTCGAGCAACTTCAGTAAGTTCTACCGGGATGACTTCCTGAAGTTCGCCGCCGACAAGCTACCCAAGAAGGAGGAGGCCGCGCCGGCACCCGCGCCTGTGAAGGTCGAGCCACCCAAGCCGGCCGAGCCGGTCGCCGCGGCCCCGGTCAAGGCCGCCACGCCGCCGCCCGCGCCCGCCTTGCCCCCGCGCGCACCCATCCCGGCGACCGCGCCCGCCGCGGTCAGCCGTCCGCCGGTGACCCCCACCCTGCCGCCGCGCCCGCCCGTCGCCCCGACGACGCCCAAGAGCGAACTGCCCCCGATCGTCATCACCCCGACCGCCGCACCTGCCGCCCGCCCGAGCACCCCGCCCCCGCTGGTGCGCCCGCCCGTCGCCCCGATGGTCAACCGCCCCGCCGCCACCGGCAGCAGCGTCGCCCCCGGCAGCAAGGGCGCCGTGACCGTCCGTCCGCCGATCGTGGTCCGCGACTTCGCGATCGCGCTCAATCTCAAGCCGTTCCAAGTCATCGGCAACCTGATGGAGCTCAACAAGGTCGTGAGCGCCACCTCGGTGATCGAGGAGGCCGACGCCCGCAAGGTCGCCGAACGCCACGGCTACACGCTGGAAATCCGCCACCGCGGCGAAGGCGTCCAGCCCGTCAAGAAGGTCGAGAAGCCGTCCGAGGACGACCCGGCCCTGATGACCACGCGCCCGCCCGTCGTGTGCGTGCTTGGCCACGTCGACCACGGCAAGACCACCCTGCTCGACTACTTCCGCAAGACCAACGTCGTCTCGGGCGAGGCCGGCGGCATCACCCAGCACATCGGCGCCTACACCGTCGCCTACCAGGGCGAGAAGCCCGAGTACAAGGGCCGCTCCGTCACCTTCCTCGACACGCCCGGCCACGCGGCCTTCGCCAAGATGCGCGAACGCGGCGCCTCGGTCACCGATATCGCGATCCTCGTAGTCGCAGCCGACGACGGCTTCATGCCGCAGACCGAGGAAGCCCTCAAGTTCGCCCAGAAGCACGCGGGCGCCATCGTGGCCGCGATCAACAAGGTCGACGCCAAGGGCGCCAACATCGACCGCGTGAAGCAGCAGATGCAGCAGCGCGGCATCACCCCGGAGGACTGGGGTGGCGAGGTCATCACGGCCCCTGTCTCGGCGCTCAAGGGCACCGGGATGAACGAGCTCATCGAGTCGATCCTCCTCCAAGCCGAGATCCTCGACCTCAAGGCCAACCCGAAGTGCCCGGCCCAGGGCTCGGTCATCGAATCGCAGATGGAGACCGGCCGCGGCCCGACCGCGACCATCATCGTCCAGAAGGGCACCCTCAAGCCCGGCGACTCGTTCGTCTGCGGCGAGACCTGGTGCAAGGTGCGCGCGCTCATGGATGACCGCGGCAACCGTCTGCCGCAGTCCGCCCCGGGCACGCCCGCCCTCGTTCTCGGCTGGGACGCCGTCCCGAGCCCCGGCGCCAAGTTCCGCGTGGTCAAGAACGACCGCGAAGCCCGCGAGCTCGCCGAAGAGGCCGCGCTCGCCGGCCGCAAGGCCGCCGAGGCCCAGCAGCAGGCTCCGAACACCGGCGCCCGCCCCGGCATGTCGGACCTCGAGCGCCTCATGGCCGCCCTCGCCCAGGACAAGGAAAAGGTCCTCCGCATCCTACTCAAGGCCGACGTCAACGGCACGCTGGAAGCCCTCCAAGGCTGCCTGCAGGAAATCAAGTCGGCCAAGGTCCGCCTCGAGATCGTCGGCGGCTCCGTCGGCCCCGTCACGCAGGGCGACGTCGCCCTCGCCGAGGCCGCCCGCGCCAGCATCGTCGCCTTCGACACCAAGCTCGAGAACGGCGTGCAACCCCACCTGAAGCGCACCGGCGTGCGCGTCATCGGCCACGACATCATCTACGAGCTGATCACGCTTGTGAAGGAAGCGATGTCCGAGCTCCTCGACCCCGAGGTCCGCGAGAACAAGCTCGGCGCCGCCGAGGTCCGCGCGGTCTTCCCGCTGGGCAAGGAGCACAAGGTCGCCGGCTGCATGGTCACCGAAGGCCTCATCCGCCGCGCCACCAAGGCGCGCGTGGTGCGCGCCGGCAAGGTCGTGCACAACGGTCCGGTCGAGACGCTCCGCCGCTTCAAGGACGACGCCTCCGAGGTCAAGGCCGGCTTCGAATGCGGCATCAAGCTCGGCGGTTACGACGAGTACCAGCCCGGCGACATCATCGAGGCGATCGAGCTGCTGCAGATCCGCCCCTCGCTCTAAGCCGCATGTCGCAACGTCAGCTCCGGGTGGCCGAACTGGTCCAGCGCGAGGTTTCCTCGGCACTGCGCCAAGGCTGGGGCGCGGAGGCCGCGCTCATCACCATCACGCGGACCGCGGTCACGCCGGACCTGCGCCAGGTGCGCGTGAGCTACGCCGTGACCGGAGACGATGCCGCGCGCAAGGCCGCCCGCGCCCTGCTGCGGCGGATCCGCACCGAGCTCCGCGCGACGGTGGGTTCCGCCCTGCAGCTGAAGAGCACGCCCGAGCTGCAGTTCGCCGAGGATGACGTCACCGGCGGCGTGGCGCGCGTGCAGGCGCTGCTGGATGAGATGGCCCGCGGCGACGCCGTGAAGCCGCCGCCCGCAGAGTGATCAGGCGGCCGGGGGACCGACCTCGGGGAACGCGCGCAGGGCCGCGCGCATCACGGCGGCCCGCCGAAGGTCGCGACCATCGCTGTCGAGCGGGGAACCGTGGCGCACCTGGACGTGGGCCGGCTGGCCCTCGATGAGCAGGCGGTCGACCTGATCGCGCAGGGCCTCGGGCAGGCAACCGAGGTCGCAAGCCAGGCGCAGGTGGGAAAGCATGTTCATCGCCTCCGAACTCGACAGCAGGCGCGCATGGCGGAGCACGCCGAACGAACGCGCGAGGCGATCGACGAACTTCTCCCCCTCGTCCAGGGCCAGCTTGCGCCGGGCGTTCCACTCCTGCTCGACGAGGTGCTTAATCCAGAAGCCGAGGTGTTTGAGGATGTCCTCCTCCGCCAGGCCGAGGGTCTGCTGGTTCGAGATCTGGTAGATGTTACCGGCGGCCTCCGTACCTTCGCCGAGCCAGCCGCGCACCGCCAAGCCGTCCTGGTTAAGGGCGCGGGTCACCTTGTCTATCTGGCCGGCGAGGCAGAGTCCCGGCAGGTGGACCATGGCGGAGGCGCGCAGACCGGTGCCGACGTTCGTCGGGCAAGCGGTGAGGTAGCCGAGGCGTTCGGAGAAGGCCAGCGGCAGCGCGGCCGCCAAGGCGTCGTCCAGCTGTTCGGCCAAGTTCCAGGTGCCGCGCAGATGCCAGCCGGGACGCAGCACCTGCAGGCGCAGGTGGTCCTCCTCGTTGACCATCACGGAGCAGGTCTGGTCGCGGCTGATGACGGCGGCGCCGGCCTGGCCGGAGGCCAGCTCCTTCGAGACGAGGTGGCGCTCGACGAGGACGGCCCGGTCGAGGTCGGCCTCCTGGGCCATGCGCAGCACATGGCCGCGACGGAAACGCGGGAGGTCGACCAGCGCCGCGATGCAGCGCTCGGCGATTTCCTGCCGCTGCGGCGCCTTCGCCCAGCCGGGGAACGGGTGACCGGCGAGGTTGCGGGCGAGGCGGATGCGGGTGCTGAGCACGACGGCCTGGGCCCCGGAGGCGCGGGCCGGGTCATGGTCGTCGGCGAGGATCTCCTGGACGGACATGGTCAGGCAGGCTTGAGGGCGGCCTCGAGGGCGGCGATCTCATCGCGGGACTTCGCGGCCTGCTCGTAGTCCTCGGCCACGATGGCCGTGGCGAGGGTGGCGCGCGCCGCGGCCAAGCGATGGCGCAGCTGGCCGAGGGGGGCCGTCCCGGCGGGGGCGCGCCCGACGTGGGCGACCTCCGGCTGGACCTTGAGCAGCAAGGGGCTGAGCGCGCCGCCGAACGTCTCCCAGCAGGCGGGGCAACCGAGGCGACCCCGCTTGCGGAAGTCGACATCGGTGAAGCCGCAGCGGGGGCAGGTGAGCTCGGCCGCCGCCGGCGGCGCCTGGAGGGCGTCGGCCAGCTGGAAGACGGCCGGGTCGACCGCCCCGCCCTTCCCCGCGCAGGCCTCGCACAGATGCACCTTCGTGACCTTGCCCCCGACCACCTGGGACAGGTGGACCGTCGCGACCTCGGCGCAGAGCGAGCACTGGAGCGGCTGGGACATCTCCCTCGCAGGAAAGGCCGGGCGGCCGGGATGGCAAGGGCAAGCGGGGGCGGGGTTTGACTTCGCGGACGGCGGCGGCTTGATGGAGGGCTGCCCGATGTCCTCGAAACCTCGCATCGTCATCAC